>JACXUQ010000299.1 GCA_014763835.1 Thiotrichales bacterium | reverse complement strand
TTGGCGGCGGTGTGTGCCGCAGTCGGTAAGATTCCGTCCGTGGCGGAATATATGGAAGCGGTCGCCAAGCTGGATACGATGACGGGCGATGTATACCGTTATTTGCAATTCGACGAGATGGCGGATTACGAAGTGGTGTCGCCTAAGAAATTGTCGGATATCGGTGTGGCAGTCGCTTAAGAGACTATCCATACCCGGCCTGTTGAGTTTCAATAGGGCCTAAAAAGGCCCGCTAGGTTTTTGATCTAGCGGGCTTTTTTATTGGGTAAATGATCTTGGCAGGTGGCCAAACGACGCTAGTCGATGTGTTGTGCCGTTGTTTGTGACACCTATTCGTGCGCGGTCACGCAATTGCGTCCAAGGTGTTTGGAGTCGTAGAGCAGTTGGTCAGCACGTTGAATCAGGCTTTGAGCGGAGTCGTTCTGACGCAGGCAGGTGACGCCGAAGCTGCAGGTTATCGGGAAGTTGAAATGGCTCTGTAATTCGATTCGTTTGCGTAAACGCTCCGCAATCACCTGCGCTACGGTAAAAGAGGTGTTGGGTAGCAGAATTACAAACTCTTCGCCGCCCCAGCGCGCAAAAACGTCGTTGTGGGTAATGCCGTCACGAATCAGTAGGGTGAGGTATTTGAGCACTTCGTCGCCCATCAGGTGGCCGTGGTTGTCATTGATTGATTTGAAGTGGTCAATGTCGAAAAAGATCACGCTCATGGGGTTTTTACGTTCGCGGCTTTGCGCAACCTGTTCGTTGAGTGCTTTTTTAAAGGCGTGGCGGTTGAGGATGCCGGTCAACGAATCGATATTGGCTAGACGTTTAAGCGCTTCCTGTTGCGATAGCAGGTTACGGCCATAGAAGAAGATCAGGATGCTGATCAGCACAAGGAGCGCCTCGTAGACCGCAAACACCTGAAGATAGCTTTTTTTGAGCGTTTTAAGTGCGGGTTCTTCGTGGTAGTTGGCGATATAACCGACTTTTTCGCCCAGGAAATTCTTCAATGCGAAAAGGTGGGTAAGATAGTAGCTTGAGCCGATCTGGGTGATGAAACTGCAGGTGTCGCACTCCGGGTTGAATTGCGGACGGATACTGGCGTCGATTTGGTGCAGGATTTCTGGCTGGATTGTGCTGTGGCTATCATGGAAACCTATGATCTCTTTGTCTTCAAGCAGGTCGTCATTAATGGCCGAGGTTTCATAGTTGTGCATTTCATCGCTAAATAATTTGTGTTGGATGAGGGTTTTATTGAGCAGAATGGCGCTGTACTCGACGTGATTGTCCAGCATGAGCTCAAATATGGAATCCACCGAAAAAGAGATTTCAACCGTACCGACAAACTCGTTTTTATAGCGTATCGGGTAAACATGTCTAAAGTCGTTATAAATACGACCTTCTTCAAAACCGGAAACAGACTGCATGGTTTCATTGGCTTTGACGATACTCGGGCGCACGGCAGAGATGTCATCTCCGAATTTGTCCGGTCGGTGAAAGCGCAGAAAACTGATGGCATTGGGAAGATGGAAGTGCAACTGGCGCAGGTTGTCATGCTTGAGCATTTGATAGGTTGGATAGAGCTTAAGATAAAGTTCCTGGCGCTTTTGCGCGCGGACGCTCTCATCACCATGATAGGCTTCGGCCATCAGCTTGAAGATGTCGTCTTTAAAGATCGCACTGACAAAGATACTTCTGGCGGTGAGCGCCAACGATTTTTGACTGGAGTTGAAACTGGTTTGGCCGAGCGAAGCCGAGTAATCGATGAGACGTTGCTGCTGGGCCTGGTAGTTTTGATAAATAATGGTCATGCTGATCAGGCTCAGAATCAGAAATGCGGCAAGCGCAACGACTTTTGCCAAGTGATGTGCCAAAAAGCTTTTGATTGGCGATGTGGGATTGTTTTTAGCAAAAGGCATAGATTCGTCTAGTCGATTTACCGGAAGAGCCATGGGTTTGTCAAACTTGCTAATAGCCAGCTATTAGCTGCGTTTTCCGCCACAATCAGCCAATTTTTTCCTCATTTTTCTCTCGCGCCCCACTCGTGCAAAGCTCTCAAGTTAAATGAGCGCGCTGCGAGCTTGGCTTATAGCTTGAAGGTGTACGCTGATTGGCGCCAGAACAGAGTGTCCGGCGCCGAGGGAAAATTTTGAACGCAAGTAAGCTCAAATGCACTTATTTAAGTGTAAACAGATAGCTGCCTAGACGTGTGGCGGTTTCTGCGCCTAGATCGCCCATCAATTGTTCAAACAGGGTTTTTTCCGACTCATAAAGACGGCTATGGTCAACGCCGACAATATCGCGTTGTACCGAACCCATATCGCCCAAGCCGTCAATCAGGCCGTTTTGTACGGCTTCATCGCCCAGCCAAACCAGGCCGGTAAAGGTCTGTTTGTTTTCTTTGAGGCGGTCGCCGCGGCCGTCACGTACCGCTTGAATAAACTGCTGATGGGTGCGTTCCAAAATGCGCTCTTTGAAGAATTTACGGCCTTCTTCGTCTTTTTCGGCAAACGGGTTAATAAACGTTTTGTGTTCGCCGGCGTGCATCGAACGGTTTTCGATGCCCATTTTTTCCATCAGACCGGTAAAGCCGAAGCTGTCCATACGCACGCCGATCGAACCGACAATCGAGCCTTTGTTGGCGTAGATGGCATCTGCGGCCACGGCGATGTAATAGCAGCCCGACGCGCAGAGATCTTCAACAACCACATAAACCGGTTTTTGGTAGAGGGTTTTCAGACGGGTAATTTCGTCATTGATTAACGCCGACTGTACCGGACTGCCGCCTGGAGAGTTGGCCTGAATAATCACCGCCTTGCTGGAGGGATTGGAAAACGCCTTTTCCAGCAACGGGTTGATCATCTCGGCGCTGGTGAGGGTGCCGGGCATAATCGGGCCGTCGAGTTTGACGATGGCGGCGTGTTCCTTACCGTTGGCCAAAGACTCGAGATCTTCAAGATTGTTCATGTTTTCGACGGCGATAAAAATAAAAAACAGGATATAGGCCGCCACCGCCAACTTGAGGATATTAGCAACCCGGCGCGTCCAACGCTCCTGTTTGACCAGTGATTCCACAGCAGAGGCCAGGCGTTTGAAACCTTGAGGGTCTTGCTGTGAAGCGTCGTTTTGAGGGCTAGTTTCCATGTTTTATCCTTTATAATACAGGTCATTGATTGTTGAGATTTGCGCCATTTTACCTTGTTAAATCCTATGACCCAACCATCCGATAAAAAAATGCCCGTTGACCAATCCGCCGAACCCGGCCTGTTGAGTTTTCAAACCGACGAAAACGCACAAAAGGCGAACGCTGATGCCACTGTCAAAGCGTATAAGGACTTTGATATCGAGGCTTTTCTCAAACAGTTGACGCAGCGGCCCGGGGTGTACCGCATGCTCAATGCGGGGGGCAAGATTATCTATGTGGGCAAGGCTAAAAATCTCAAGCGCCGCGTATCCAGCTATTTCAAGAAATCGCACGACGAAATCAAGACGGCGCGCATGGTCAAGCAGGTGGCGGCTATCGAGGTGACGGTAACGGATACCGAAAGCGAGGCCCTGATTCTGGAAAACACGCTGATCAAGCGTCATAAACCGAAATACAACATCCTCTTCCGCGATGATAAATCGTATCCGTATATTTATGTTTCCAGCGGCAAGCCTTTTCCGTCATTGAGTTACCATCGCGGCGCCAAGCGCCGGGTAGGCGAGTATTTCGGGCCTTTTCCCAATGCGGCGGCAGTGCATCAGACACTGCAGGCACTGCAGAAGATTTTTCCGGTGCGTCAGTGTGCCGAAAGTGTCTTCAACCATCGCTCGCGTCCCTGCCTGCAATACCAGATCAAGCGTTGTTCGGGGCCCTGTGTGGAGGGTTTGGTGACGTCGCAGGAATACGCGCAGGATGTACGTCACACGCTGATGTTTCTGCAGGGAAAAAGCTTTGATGTCATCGAGGAACTGGGCAAGCAGATGGAGCAGGCGGCAGAGGCATTGGAATTTGAGCAGGCCGCCCGGTTGCGCGACAAGATTTCCGCTCTGCGCGCCGTTCAGAGCCAGCATCTGATTAATCAGCCGGGGCATCGCGATATGGACGTGATCGCGATCAGCGAAACCGCGGGACAAGTCTGCGTCTGTTTGATGATGTACCGCGGCGGCAATCTGTGGGGCAGCGAACATTTTTATCCCAAGCAGCTGGAATTTGCCGAAAACGGCGTTGACCAAGAG
>JACXUQ010000298.1 GCA_014763835.1 Thiotrichales bacterium | reverse complement strand
CCGGCACGTTCTTCGGTTTCGGTGAAAAGGCGGCCCTGCTGGGTAGCCCATTCCCTCACTTCAAAATAATCTGCGGTTGTGCCACTGAGGCTGGTGGACCAGTGGGCGTTGCCGAAGTTGGCGGTAATGGCTGAGCGTGAAACCGGTGCAGCCGCTTTGACACCGCGCAGTTCGTTCTTTAGGGCCAAGACGTCACTGCGCTTAAAAGAGGGGGCGTTGGTGCGTACGCCCATACCCATGCGTTGTCCCGGACTGACGTTAATCAGATTGGAACCCAGACTGGCAACATCCTGCGTGACCTGGGCGGTTGCGCCGCTACCGAGGGTGACCATGGTAATCACCGAGGCGACCCCGATGACAATGCCGAGCACGGTCAGGAAGGAGCGCATCAGATTACGACGGATTTCCCGCAAAGCCAGCACAAATGCATTCCAGATCATATTGCCTCCCGGATGGCATGGCCAGGTTCAATCTGCCCGTCTTTGAAAAGAATGCGCCGATGGGCATAGGCCGCCATGTCTTCTTCGTGGGTGACCATGACGATGGTGATCCCCTGTTGCTGGTTGAGGTCTTGCAGAATCTGCATGATTTCGTGCGAACGCTGCGTATCCAGATTGCCGGTGGGTTCGTCGGCCATCAATACCTTGGGTTGGGTCACTATCGCACGTGCGATGGCAACGCGCTGCTGCTGGCCGCCGGAGAGTTCGCCGGGCGTGTGATGGGCGTAATCCTCCAATCCGACGGCTTTTAAGGCCTCCATGGCCAATTGCTGACGCTGTTCGCGCGACAATCCCCGATAAATCAGCGGCAGTTCGACGTTTTCAAGGGCGGAGGTGCGGTTAAGCAGATTGAAGCCCTGAAACACAAAACCGATGTAAAAGCGCCGCAACAGTGCGCGCTGCTGAGTGCTCATCTGTTCGACATGCATACCGTCAAACAGATAGACCCCGGAAGTCGGGGTATCCAGACAGCCGAGAATATTTAGGGTGGTCGATTTCCCTGAGCCGGAATGCCCCATAATGGCAACAAACTCACCTTCTGCAATCTGCAGGTCGATGTTTTTCAGCACGGAGGTCTGTGCTGTACCTTGTCCGTAAACCTTACAGACCTGTTGTAAAGCTAACAGCGGGAGGGTCATTGCAGATTGTCCTGCAAGGTGTCCACAATGACTGTTTGCCCCGCCTCAAGTCCGGAGAGGATTTGCGTATGCAAGCCATCGCTGACACCGGTTTTGACAGGGATGGCGACAGGCTGGCCGTTTTGCAGTACCCAGACCTTCTGGCCGGCGTTAGCCGACTTGCTGTTTTTCTTCTCTTCCGGCGGACGGCGTGGCAATAACTGGCTCACCAGACTGCGGCTGCTTTTGTTCTGCGCCGTAGGGGGTTCAAAGCGCAGCGCGCTGTTGGGAATCAGCAACGTTTGCGGAATTTGGGCCACGATGATGTCGGCTGTGGAGGTCATCCCCGGCAACAGTTTTCCGGCGGGGTTGTCGACTTTAAGGCGTGCCTGATAGGTCACGACGCCTTCGACTGTTTGCGGTGACAGATGCACTTTGGTAATAACGGCGGGAAAACGCGCATCACCGTAGGCATCGACCGAAAAGGCCGCCTTTTGACCGGTTTTGACGCTGCTGATGTCGGCTTCGTCGATATCCAGTAACAGTTCCATCTGGGTGAGGTCGCGTGCCAGCGTAAACAAAACCGGCGCTTGCAGGGAAGCGGCGACCGTTTGCCCGGGGTCGATCTGACGCGACAGAACCACGCCGTCAAATGGGGAGATAATGGTGGCTTTGCGCAGTTGATCCTGATGCAGGGCGAGGGTGGCCTGAACCTGTAACAATTGCGCGCGGGCCGACTGCAGATTGGCCAGTGCCTTTTCATAGGCCGACTTGGCGGCGTTGAGTTCTTCGGCGGAGATGAAATTTTGCGGCTGTAGGCTTTGTTTGCGGCGATAGGTTGCCAGTGCCTCGTCAACGGCGATTTGCGCCTGACGGATTTGCGCCTGAGTGACCTGGATATTGGCCTGTGTTTGCCGGACCTGGGCTTCCAGTGTGGTGGTGTCGAGTTTGAGCAGAATCTGCCCCTGTTTGACGTGATCGTTTTCTTCCACCATAACGGCTTTGACGGTGCCGGAGGTTTCCGAGCTGATGTCGATCTGGTCGAGCGGTTGCAGCGTGCCGGTGGCGGTAACCTTAATGGTCAGATCGGCGATCTCGGCCGGTTCGGTAATGTACTGGTAGTTGCCGCTGCGCTCTGTTTGGGAGAACCACCAGGCGAGGG
>JACXUQ010000297.1 GCA_014763835.1 Thiotrichales bacterium | reverse complement strand
AAAGTCAGGCGATTTTTAACCATTTTTATTCGTGTAGCCATCTCGTGCAAAGCTCTCTATTAGATAGCATGATAAATATTTTTTAGAGTTTGAGACTATATGACAAATTTGGTGATTGTGGAGTCCCCCGCCAAGGCGAAGACGATTGAGAAATACCTCGGCAAGGATTTTACGGTGCGTTCCAGTTACGGCCATATCCGGGATATTCAGAAAAAGGGTATGGGGATCGACCTGCAGAACGGTTTCGAGCCACAGTACGAGGTTTCCGCAGACAAAAAGAAAAACGTCGCCGAATTGAAAAAGCTCACCAAAACCGCCGAGACGGTCTGGCTGGCAACGGACGAGGACCGCGAGGGGGAGGCGATTGCCTGGCACCTTGCGGAAGCTCTGAATCTGGATATTACCAGCACCAAACGCATTGTTTTCCACGAGATTACCAAACCGGCGATTCAGGCGGCGATTGCGTCACCGCGTACGGTGGATATGGATCTGGTCAACGCGCAGCAGGCGCGCCGTATTCTTGACCGCATTGTCGGCTTTGAGCTCTCGCCGATTTTGTGGAAAAAAATCCGCACCGGATTGTCAGCAGGCCGGGTACAGTCAGTGGCGGTGCGCCTGATTGTGGAGCGCGAGCGCGAAATCGATGCCTTTGAATCGAGCTACGTGTTCCGGGTGCAGGGTGTACTGCAACTGTTAGATGCGGCCGGCAAGCCAACCGGTGATCTGGAGGTCAAACGCACCGCGACGTTTGAGACCGAAGCGCAGGCGCAGGCTTTTCTGGAGGCGGTTGCCAAAGCCAATCTGAGCGTGATGTCGCTGGAGGAAAAACCGGCCAAACGCAGTCCGAAAGCGCCTTTTACAACCTCGACATTACAGCAGGAAGCTGCCTCCAAACTCGGGTTTTCGGTCAAGCAGACCATGACCATCGCCCAGCGTCTGTACGAATCCGGCAAAATCACCTATATGCGTACCGACTCGGTCAATCTGTCGGAACTGGCGATTGCTCAGGCTAAAGAGGTAATCAGTAATGAATATGGTGCCGATTACAGCCATCCGCGCCGCTACAAAACCAAGCAGGCCGATGCGCAGGAAGCGCACGAAGCGATTCGTCCGACCGATTTCAATATGAAAACCATTAGCGGCGAGCGCAACGAACAGCGTCTCTATCAGTTGATTTGGCGTCGCGCGCTGGCATCGCAGATGAGTGATGCGACTTTGATGCGCACCACGGTCGAAATCGGCATCGATAATCTGCCGGGTGATAAGTTCACAGCTAAAGGCGAAGTGGTCACGTTTGAAGGTTTCTTGAAAGCCTATGATCTGGACGACGATGCCGAAGGCGGCCTGTTGCCGCCGATGCACATCGGTCAGGCCCTGCAGGTGGCGGAATTGAGCGCACGCCAGAGCTACAGCCGTCCGCCGGCGCGTTATAACGAGGCGAGTCTGGTTCGCACCCTTGAAGAGATGGGTATCGGCCGTCCTTCGACCTATGCGCCGACCATCGACACGGTTCAGCAGCGCGGTTATGTGGTCAAGGAAGACCGCGAAGGCAAGCCGCGCGATTACCGCCAGTTGACTTTACAGAACGGCCAGGTGTCGGCGGAAACCTTGACGGAGATGGCGGGCAGCGAGAAGAACAAGTTGTTCCCGACCGACATCGCCGGCATTGTCACCAATTTTTTGACCAAGCACTTCGACGATGTGGTGGACTACCAGTTCACCGCCAAGGTTGAGGACAAGTTTGACCAGATCGCCCAGGGCAATGTGGAATGGCGTGCCATGCTGGACGAATTCTACCGTCACTTCCATCCGCGTGTTGAGGCGGCTGAGGACGTCTCGCGCGAGGAGGCCGGACAGGCGCGTCTGCTGGGTACACATCCGGAAAACGGCAAGCCGATGTATGTCAAAATCGGCCGTTTCGGGCCCTATGTGCAGATCGGTGACGGCGAGAACGACGAGAAGCCGGTGTTCGCCAGCCTGATGCCGGGGCAGAAAATGGATGTGATTTCGCTGGACGAGGCGTTGGAGTTGTTCAAACTGCCGCGCGACGTGGGGGAAATCCCTGAAGATTTCAGCGCCACGGCGGTCGACGGCACGGTGTTTGGCGTGCAGAAAGGTCAGAAAATCATTGCCAAGCAGGGGCCGTTCGGGCCTTATCTGGAATACGGGCCGAAGCAGTATGCGCCGATTAAGGGCTTTGACCCGATCAGCATCCCGCTGGAAGATGCGGTAGCGTTGATCGAAGCCAAGATTCAGGCGGACGCGGAGAAGATCGTCAAGACCTTCCCGGGCAC
>JACXUQ010000296.1 GCA_014763835.1 Thiotrichales bacterium | reverse complement strand
CAAAACGTCATTTATTGCCGGTTTACACGACGGCATAAAATGCCGATCAGTTCAGAACCGCCGCGCCGACAGCGCAAAAAAACCTATCTCTAACAATAAGAGACCTTTGCAAGACCACCCCAAAACTTGGCCAATTTCTAAAATGGTCATTTTTTTGGAGCTAATCTCGCATTGGTGCCCTTTTTAGCTGAATTTTTCAGCTTTTTGTTGGTTTTCGTTGGTGATCTCCATTTTTTGGACACACCAACCCCTTGGTCTTAGGCACAAGACCTTTGAATATTGACTGCTCGTTTTAAGTTGTGAGCAATGCATATGATAGTGAGCCTTGCTTGGTTTCTTTCAATGCCCATATATCTGGCTTGAGCTAAACCATAGTATTTTTTTGCAACGCCAATGGTTCGCTCTACAACATAGCGTACTTGACTGGCAAATTTGTTGTGCAGCTTTTGTTGTTCAGTTAGAGGTTTATTTTTGTAGGCTCTTCCTAGTATGTTGTTTTGGATGTCTTTATCTTGCAGTAGCGCATCGTGCTTTTGACTTTTATAGGCGCTGTCAGCATATACAGCTTCTTCATGACCTGTTAGAAGTTGTTCAAATACATTGGAGTCATGAAGACTGCCAGTAGTGAGGGTTTGAGCAAGGATAAAACCGTCTTCATCGACATTGATATGGGCTTTGAATCCGTAGGTGACCTTTTTCTTACCATCGGATGCGGTTTTAACATTATAGGAAGCTTCTTTATCCTGGGTGTTTTCACCCTTGGCATTTTTATTCGGACGGTTGTTTTTAGCTTGAATGACGGTAGCATCAATAATGCTGGCTTGTCCATTTTTGATAATGACGCCTTTGCTATTGAGTTGATGATTGATGTTATCGAGTAGCTTTTGTAATAGACCGCTTTTGTTGATGGTGTTTCTAAAGCGCCATATAGTGGAATGGTCTGGCACTGGATCTGTGAGGCTTAGGTTTACAAAGCGACGAAAGAGTAAGTCACGAGCCAGTTGTTTTTCACAGGCTGGGTCGCTTAAATTGTAAAAGCTTTGCAGTAATAGAACTTTGAACATCATTAAGGGTGGCCAAGCTCTTTCACCCATAGGGTTGTTATTGATAGTAATCATTTGCAATTCAATAGATTTCCAGTCAATGAGTTGGTTTAGTTCGTCTAACTCAGTGAGTGCTTCATGCTGATGAATGAAGGCATCGGCAAGTGAGGTTTGAGTTAGGTTTTTCCAGGCCATTTTAGTATTCCATTGAATTGATTTAATGGGGTGTATTTTAAAGTGAGTGACTTTGCATATCAGAATATTTTGAGTTTTTCAAAGGGTTCTCGTGCAAAGGTCTCATTTATGTTTGTTTTTTACAGACAGGGAAACTACCCCACCATCTGGTTCATTTCAAAAATCGGCATCATAATCGCCAGCACAATCGTCAAGACCACTGCACCCATCACAATAATAAGTAACGGTTCGAGAATACTCACCAAGGTTGCGGCGGCGTTCTCCACCTCCTGCTCATAGTGTTCCGCACCTTTGAGCAGCATCGCATCCAACTTGCCGCCACCTTCGCCGGTCTGCACCAGATTCAACAGCAACGGCGGAAAAAACCCCGCCTGCTGCATCGCCTGACTCACCCGGTTACCCTCGCGTACCTGCGTGACCATACGTTGCACTGCCTGTCGCATCGGATCCAGTGCCATGACCTCCACCGAAATCTTCAGCGCATCGGTTACCGTGACCCCGCTGCCAATCAACACCCCCAGCGTGCGCGCCCAACGCGCTGTGGCGGCATAAATCACAAAACGCTTTACCCCCGGCAGTCGCATCAACAACCTATGCCACCTAAACCGCCATGCGGGTTGACGCAGCAACCACTTTGTCAGCAACCAAAAACTCAACAGGCCAGTCAGAAGCCAGCCCCACTGATGCTGCACAAAATCGCTCACCGCCAACAAGCCTTGCGTGAGCGGCGGCAGGGTCTGTTGCATCGAATCGAACACACCGACCACTTTAGGCACCACATAAACCATTAAAAACAGTACGATCAAAATGGCAACCACGACCATCAGCACCGGGTAAATCAAAGCGGTTTTCAGCTTCTTATTGAGTCGGTCACGCTGCTCTATCGACTCTGCCAGCCGCGACAACACCTTATCCAAATGGCCGCTCTCCTCGCCGGCGCGAATCGTGGCAATAAAATCCTCACCCACTTTGTAAGGCGATTTTTCAAGCGCAGCCGCCAGTGAAAAGCCTTCCGAAACGCGCGTATGCAAACCGGCCAAAAAGCGCTGCATCATTTTGCTC
>JACXUQ010000295.1 GCA_014763835.1 Thiotrichales bacterium | reverse complement strand
TTGGGTCAGGAAGAGCAGGTGCGTGAGGTGCTGGTGGAGTCGGGTGCGATTGTGGCCGGTGCGTTTATGCAGTCGGGTTTTGTGGATGAATTGCACTGTTTTATTGCGCCGATTCTGATGGGAAATGACGCCAAACCGATGTTTGTCTTACCGGGCGTGAATACCATGAATGACAAGATTCAATTGCAAATCGATTCGATCACGCCATTTGGCGAAGATGTGCGTCTGATTTTAAAGCCTAAAAAGGCTTAAATTCCAAACTGCAAAAAAACGGTCGAAAAAACTCAACAGGCCGGGTAGCAGAACAGAAAGTTTAAAAGGGTAAAGATGTTTACGGGAATTATTCAAGCCGAAGGGTCTGTACAAAAAATCGAACCGCGCCAGGGTGACTGGCGTGTCACCATTCATACCGGCAAGCTCGATATGTCGGATGTTGCCATCGGTGACAGTATTGCTGCCAATGGCATCTGTTTGACGGCAATTGAATTTGGTGCCGATTTCTATGTCGCCGATGTTTCCGGTGAAACCTTAAGCGTTACCACGGCGGGAGACTGGAAGGTCGGTACGCCGTTGAATCTTGAAAAAGCGCTGCGTTTGCAGGATCGTCTGGGCGGTCATCTGGTCAGCGGCCATGTCGACGGTGTGGGCACGGTCAAAAGCATCCGTCAGGATGCGCGCTCCTGGCGTTATGAAATCGAAGCGCCGATTGGCCTGTGCAAATACATTGCTGCCAAGGGCTCCATTTGCATTAACGGCGTGAGTTTGACCGTGAATGAGGTCAACGGCTGCGTGTTCGGCGTCAACATTGTGCCGCACACCTTGCAGGAAACCACCATTAAGCATTTCAAGGAAGGCAGTAAGGTCAATCTGGAAGTGGATCTGTTGGCACGTTATCTGGAACGTATGCTGTCAGCACCGCAGGCGGAACAAGCCTCTAAAATCACGCCGGAATTTTTGGCCGAACACGGCTTCAATTAACAGATTAAAAAACGGATAAACAGAGCATGCAACTAAACACCATCGAAGAGCTGATTGAAGATTACAAGCTGGGCAAAATGGTCATCCTCATGGACGACGAAGATCGCGAGAACGAGGGTGATCTGTTGGTGCCGGCACAAACCGTCACGCCGCAGGATATCAATTTTATGGCGCGATACGGCCGTGGTCTGATCTGTTTGACGATGACGCGCGAACGCTGTAACCAACTGCATCTGCCGCTGATGGTGCGCGACAACACCGATCCGCACGGTACCAACTTCACGGTGTCGATTGAGGCTGCCAAGGGTGTGACCACGGGCATTTCTGCTGCCGACCGCGCCGTGACCGTACGCACGGCTGTGGCCGAAGGTGCCGGGCCGCAGGATATTGTCACACCAGGGCATATTTTTCCGTTGATGGCGCAGCCGGGCGGTGTTCTGACGCGTGCCGGGCATACCGAAGCGGGTTGCGATTTGGCGCGTTTGGCCGGCTTTGAACCGGCGTCGGTGATTGTTGAAATCATGAACGAAGACGGCTCGATGGCACGGCGCGATGATCTGGAAGCCTACGCCAAAGAGCATAATCTTAAAATCGGCACCATTGCCGACCTGATTCAATACCGTTTGAAGCATGAGCAGACCGTCGAACGCGTTTCCGAATGCAAGCTGCCGACGGAGTACGGCGAGTTTCGCCTGATCGGCTATCAGGATATTGTCGAACACAAAGCGCACTTTGCGTTGGTTTATGGCAAGATCGATCCTCAACAGCCGACCGCAGTGCGCGTGCATATGCTGGACACCCTTTGCGATGCATTCGGCTCCAAGCGCAGTGAGTGCGGTTGGTCGTTGCAGAAAGCGATGCAGCAGGTGGCCGAAGAGGGCAGTGGTGCGATTGTGGTCTTACGCAAGCATGAGGACGCTGCCGAGTTGTTGGATAAAATCCAGCAGTTCCAGATGAAGGATATGGGCATTAAATCGCCGGAACGACTGGTCGAAGATGACCCGAAAACCTACGGTTTGGGGGCGCAGATTATTGCCGATTTGCAGATCAAGAAGATCAAGGTGATCGGCTCCCCTTGGCGGATGAATGCGTTGAGCGGATTCGGCCTGGAAATCAGCGAATTCCTGCCGAAAAAAGAGTGATCTGCGGCGCTTCGCATTGCGCGTGCAAAGGCCATAAAAGTATCCCGTAGAAAGGGGTTTTATGGCAAAATATGCGGATTACTTTTTTAAAATTATTTTGAACAGGCCGGGTCACCCTCCGGCTTTACTGATGAGATGAGCAATATGAACACAATCGTTGGAAACTTGACTGCAGCGGATATGAA
>JACXUQ010000294.1 GCA_014763835.1 Thiotrichales bacterium | reverse complement strand
CTCAATGGCCTGTGGCCGGAAACCCGCCGCCGACGCTGGTGGGTAAGTTTGCTGCACTATCTGGGCGTAAGTTTGCTCGGGCCGATTCTGCTGGGGCTGAGTCTGCTGACCAGTTCCTACCTGCTGGCATTGCCATTGTTGAGCGAAGCCTTCCCGTTTCTGGAGCAGTTGACGTTTGGCGTGCGCATTTTGCCGTTTGTGTTTTCATTGTTGGGCTTTGCCGCGCTCTATAAGTTTGTGCCGGCGTATCCGGTGAGCAGCAAAGCCGCCCTGATTGGCGGGCTGATGGCGACCGTTCAGCTGGAACTGCTGAAAAGCGGCTTCGGTTTTTATGTGCAGTGGTTCCCCTCCTATAATCTGATCTACGGCGCGTTTGCCGCCGTGCCGCTGTTCCTGCTGTGGCTTTATGTGTTGTGGTTTATAGTCATCTGGAACGGGGTGGTCGTGTCGGTGTTGAATCCGCGTTATCTGGCCAAAAAGCCCGAGGCCGCAGCTTGAACCGGCAGTTGGCTATTCCTTTAGGGCTATTGTCCAGCGCCTTGCTGGCGACCATGTTGTTGAGCCTGCAAGCCGGCAGCCTGACCATTAGTTTGAGTGATCTTTGGCAAGGGTTGAATGCCCAGCAGGAGTTAGTCTTGTGGGAGATTCGGTTGCCGCGTCTGCTGATGACCGCACTGGTCGGCGCCGGGCTGGCGGTGGCCGGCGTGGCCTTGCAGGCGCTGTTCCGCAACCCGCTGGCGGAGCCGGGGTTGATCGGCGTTTCCAGCAGCGCCGCACTGGGCGCGGTCACGGTAATCGTGCTGGGCGGACTTTTGTGGGGCAGTGTCAGCGGTTGGCAGATGAGTCTGGCGGCGTTTGGCGCCGCAGCCATCGCCACCCTGTTGATCTATCTGATCGCTACGCGCAGCGGCCATACCGATGTGGCGATGATGCTGCTGGCGGGGGTGGCGCTGAACGCGGTGGCCGGCGCTTTGACCGGCCTGTTGATTACCATTTCCACCGATGTACAGCTGCGGTCGGTGATGTTCTGGATGATGGGTTCTTTTTCCGCGGCCTCCTGGACGGCGGTCTTCTGGCTGGGTGGGGTGGCGATTGTGGTCATTGCACGGCTGGTGTGGCTACGCCGCTCGATGAATGCCTTATTATTGGGCGAGGCGACCTGTCTGCAAATGGGCTACGCCGTGCAGCCGCTAAAGTGGCAGATTATGGGCTTGAGTGCGCTGCTGGTCGGCTCGGCAGTGGCATGGGTGGGGATTATCGGTTTTGTGGGATTGATGGTGCCGCACATGGTGCGTCTCTGGCTCGGGCCGGATCATCGCCAGTTGATCCCGTTGAGCGCTTTGGGCGGCGCGCTGTTGCTGGTGCTGGCGGATTGGCTGGCGCGCAGTCTGATGGCGCCGGCGGAGTTGCCGATCGGCCTGTTGATGGCACTGGTCGGCGGGCCTTTCTTTCTAAGCCTGTTGCTGAAGCGTCGTTGAGTATGAGCGTGAATCGTCTGTATTTTGAGCATGTAGTTTTTGAGGTGCAAGGCAATGCGCTGCTAAAGGGCGTCAGCGGTGTGTTTTCAAGCGGGCGTATCCATGCGATTGTCGGCCAGAACGGCGCCGGCAAAACCACCTTGCTACGTTGCCTGAGCAAGGAATTGACGCCGCAAGCGGGGCAGATAAGTCTGCAGCAGCGCGATTTGCGTGATTGGACCTTTGCCGAACTGGCGCAAAGCCGCGCGGTGCTCTCCCAACAGCAGGAACTGGCCTTTGCATTCAGTGTGACCCAGTTGATTGAACTGGGCCTGGAAGTCGCCGGCGGCAATCCGGCACAGCGGCAGGCGCGTTTGCAGACCTTGCTTGAGGTGTGTGATTTGCAGGCGCTCGCGGATCGCAATACGTTGACCCTGTCGGGCGGCGAACAGAAGCGGGCGCAGCTGGCGCGAGTATTGGCGCAGCTCTGGCCGGACGACTGGCAGGGCGAACAAGCGTTTGCCGGAAAGTGGCTGTTTCTGGATGAGTGGTCGGATGGTTTGGATCTGAAGCATCAGGTGCAGCTCGGTTGCCTGCTTAAACAGCTTGCCGCCAAAGGTCTTGGCGTGGTGATGATTCTCCACGACCTCAATCAGGTCGCGCAGTGGGCCGATGAGGTGCTGCTGCTCAGACAGGGTGAAGTGATAGCGCAGGGCAGCGTACACTGCATGCTGACCGAAGCGCATATTCTGAGCGCACTTGATGTCAATGTCGCAATCTTACCGGCCTCGGAAACGGCGCCTTTGCTGATTTTTCCGGCGCGTCATGCACATTAAAAACCGCTAAAATTGTTCAGAA
>JACXUQ010000293.1 GCA_014763835.1 Thiotrichales bacterium | reverse complement strand
ACGCAGCTAATAGCTGGCTATTAGCAAGTTTTTCAACAAAAATCAGACGGTTTTTAACCATTTTTATTCGTGCAACCATCTCGTGCAAAGCTCTCAATACAAGAATAACTTCGTGCTCTTCGTGTGCTTCGTGGTTTAAATCATCGGTATGTAAGTCAATCACAAAATATGGATACCCAAAACTCAACAGGCCGGGGTATAAAAAATGCCGCGCAAGAGGTTCTGTTTCTTGCGCGGTATTTTTGTGTTGAAAACGAGGCTTCGCGTGGTTAATTACAGCGCTTCTTCACCTGTTTCGCCGGTACGGATACGGATGGTCTGTTCGATATTGGTCACGAAAATCTTGCCGTCACCGATTTTACCGGTCTGCGCCGCGTTGATAATGGCTTCAACCGCCGCTTCGACGATGCTTGAGGCCACGGCGATTTCCAGTTTCAATTTAGGCAGAAAATCGACCACGTATTCAGCCCCGCGGTACATCTCGGTGTGGCCTTTCTGACGGCCATAACCTTTAACCTCGGTGACTGTCATGCCGTGAATGCCGATGTCGTGCAGGGCATCACGCACATCGTCGAGTTTAAAAGGTTTAATAACGGCGGTAATCAGTTTCATTATTGCTCCTCGTTTGGAAAGTTGACCTCGGCAGCCGTTTGGGCGTCCGGGTAGCGTGCGATTTTTTGGCCTAGTTTGATCGGGGTATCGTGGTGAATCTGCCCCAATTCGGGTAGTTGACCGTTTGGCGTTAATAATACCACGGTTGAGCCCATATTAAAGCGCCCGATTTCATCGCCTTTCTGATATTCGAGATTTTGTGCGCTGTAATCCCAATGAGTCAGGGTCGGTTCGTATTCCGGGGTGATTTTGCCCTCCCACACGGTTTCCATGCTGCCGACGAAAACTGCGCCGACCATCACCAGACAGAAAGGTCCGTGGGCGTTTTCAAAGCGGATGACGATGCGTTCGTTACGGGCAAAAAGGCCTTCGACATTGCGCACGGTGGCCGGATTAACTGCAAACAGGTCGCCCGGCACGTAGGTCATGGAGATCAGTTTGCCGTTGGTCGGCATATGAATGCGATGGTAGTCTTTTGGAGACAGGTAAATCACCGCCGCATCGCCGTTGTGGAACTGTTGGGCATAGCTGATGTCACCGCCAACCAGGGCTTCGACCGTATAGTCGTGGTATTTGGCCTGGATGATTTTATTGTGCTCGATATGGCAGGACTGGCTGATCAGACCGTCCACCGGACTGACCCAAACCTGCGGATCCCAGTCGATCGGACGCAGGTGCGGCTTAAGTTCACGCGTAAAAAACGCATTGAAGTGCGGATAGGACTCGATGTCTTCGTCCAAGGCTTCGCTAATGTCGATCTTGTAGAGTCTGGTCAGTAACTTGATGGTATTGTTTTTGATCCACGGGGTCTCCACATGCATGAACCAATGCATCCATTCCGATAGCAAATGCTTGGGGATCAGGTACTGCGGTGTAACCTTGAAAAAGTCCATAAACTTCATGGTAGGCGTTCTTTTTTCTTAATCTAAAGTGGCGATTTTAATGTATAATCCCGCGAATTGATAGAACGTATTGTATTGAATCAATTTGATTTAAGTTTCATTAAGGAAAACCAAAGATGTCAGAAGTTAAAAAGGTCGTTTTGGCTTATTCAGGTGGTTTGGATACCTCGATTATTGCCAAGTGGCTGCAGGAAGAATACAAATGCGAAGTGGTCACGTTTACTGCCGATATCGGTCAGGGCGGCGAAGTCGAACCGGCGCGTGCCAAAGCGCAGGCCATGGGCATTAAACAGATTTACATTGAAGACCTGCGCGAGGAGTTTGCGCGCGATTTCGTTTTCCCGATGTTGCGTGCCAATGCGATGTATGAAGGTGAGTACCGCCTGGGTACGTCAATTGCGCGTCCGTTGATCTCCAAACGCTTGGTGGAAATTGCCAAGGAAGTGGGTGCGGATGCCATTTCTCATGGCGCGACCGGTAAAGGTAACGACCAGGTGCGTTTTGAATTGAACGCCTATGCGTTGATGCCGGATGTTAAAGTTATTGCGCCTTGGCGCGAATGGGATCTGTTGTCGCGTGAAAAGCTGATGGCTTACGCAGACGAGCACAATATCCCGGTCGAGAAAAAACAAGGCAAAAAGTCGCCTTATTCGATGGACGCCAACCTGCTGCACATCTCTTATGAGGGCGGTATTCTGGAACATCCGGAAATGGAACCGGAAGAAGATATGTGGTTGTGGACGGTATCGCCTGAGAAGGCCCCTGATCAGCCGACTTATCTGGACCTGAGCTTTGAAAAAGG
>JACXUQ010000292.1 GCA_014763835.1 Thiotrichales bacterium | reverse complement strand
ACACATCCGACACATGCAAAAACGCCGCACGTTCCAGACCAATATTTACAAACGCCGCTTGCATGCCAGGTAAAACCCGGTCCACCTTACCCATATAGATATTGCCCACCAAACCGCGCTTGTTGGTGCGCTCCACCCACACTTCCTGCAACACGCCGTTTTCCACCCAGGCGACGCGCGTTTCATTGGGCGTGACGTTAACTAAAATTTTTTCTTCGTTATGCATTTTGCTTCGCTTTATGTCTTTGTGTTTAGCGATAATAGCCGGCTTGGCTCAACAACTGATCCAACTCGAACAGCGGCAATCCCATGACCCCCGAATAGCTGCCGTTTATCTTTTCGATAAAGCGCGCGCCCAATCCCTGAATGGCATAGCTGCCTGCTTTGCCATCCGGTTCGCCGGAGGCCCAGTAGGCCTGAATCTCTTGCTCGCTTAAGGTTCTGAAAACCACTTCGGTTTGGTTGACGGCCGAAAACACCTCACCGTCATACACCACCGCCACGGCGGACAACACCGTATGCGATTTCCCCGACAACAGGCGCAACATCCGCACGGCATCCGCTGCGTTGCGCGGTTTGCCAAACACTTTGTTATCCAGTACCACCGCCGTATCGCCACCAACCACCCAAATCTGCTTGCCGGCCACCTTGTTAAACCCGTCCAACGCCTTTTCAATGGCAATGCGGCGCACATACGAAAACGGTGTTTCATTCGGCAACGCCACCTCTTCCACCGGGGCATTGACAATCTCGAACTGCAATCCCAGTTGCTGCATCAGTTCGGCACGCCGCGGCGAAGTGGAGGCCAAATAGAGTAATTTTTCGTCACTTGGCTGTGTTTTCATAAATTTCTGCTATCATTTTCACGTATCGCCCATTCTACCCTGTAAAAAAGGCATATGCGCGGTTTGCGTGACATTTTCACGTTATGTTCATCCTTATTGGATTTTGGAATTTTTATGGACTTCATTCTGCCTCACCACAGCCCTGCCGTGCTAGAACAGACCTTCGATGCGGCTTATCTCTACGACCATCCGCTTTACTCGCTGATGGCCGAAAGAACCGAATTGACCTGGTTTCTGATTATTCCCAAACAGACGCTGCAGCAAAACCTGGGTTACGTGCAAAACCTCTATGGCGAAATTTACCGTTTAATCGATTTTATACAGGCGAACGGACTGGGCAAGCATTTTAATATCGCCAAAATCGGCAATAAAAATCCCAACCAGCATATTCATTTGATTTTCAGGGAAGAAGGCGATGAAATCTGGCCGGATGCGGTGTGGTGCCACGAACCGCTCAAAGCCAATCAAGACAAACCGTTGGCGCTAAAAGCCGCACTCCAAGTTTTTTTTGAAAAGACGATTTAAAAAACTCAACAGGCCGGGCAGTTAAACTCAAGCAACGACTGATTAACGTCGTGAGCGCAGGCAAGACAAGGCGAAGTTGGCCGAAAAAGCGGAGTTTACATGGCGTAAATGAGCATTTTGAGGTCAATTTCAACGCCGTATTGGCAAGCGCAATAGTTAACCTTAGGCCTGCTGCAACACCGCATCAAATACCTGCGCAATATGCCAGGCTTCTCGCGAGCCCAAGTCGGCAATCTGGTGACGGCAACTGGTGCCAGTGGCCACAATCCAATCCTCCGGCTGGGCGTTCTGCAAAGTCGGCAACAGACTTTGGTTGGCGATTTTGACTGACACATCATAATGTTTGTAACCAAATTCGCCCGACATGCCGCAACAACCGGAATTAATCATGCGCACCTCAAACCCCTCAATCAACCGCAACGCCGCCGCCGAATCCGCAGGCCTAGCCAAAGCTTTCTGGTGACAGTGCACATGCAGCCAAATGGTTTGGGGCGCGGTTTTGGCCGGCACGCTCAAAACAGGCAACATTTTCTGACTTTGTAACGACAACATCAACTCTTCAAAACTCTGCACCTGCGGCATCCAAGCCGGCCAGTCAGACCCGGCCTGTTGAGTTTTATCAAGTTGATTTTTATCTGGTCGATTTTTGAGCAAATCTTTGGCTTCATCACGCCACACCAGCAATTCCGAAGGCTCAATGCCGACCACTTTGTCACCTTCTTGCCAATCTTCAAGCTGCTGCATCACATCCCATAGCGCCGCCTGGGCTTCAGGCAACAAGCCCTTGCTGATTAAGGCGCGCGGCGAGTTCTCCATCCAAACCGGTTGCGGCTGAAGGCCCAATTTAAGCAAGCTATTTAACATCGCCTGCCCCACCTGCGGCTCCTGGTACTGACTGAACAGATCCATCAACACCCAAACCTTGGGGGCTTCACCGTTAACGGTTTGCTG
>JACXUQ010000291.1 GCA_014763835.1 Thiotrichales bacterium | reverse complement strand
AACTACGCCCATCGCGGCAAAGTCTTCGAGCAGCTGGTGGGTGAGATGGTGGCTGCCGAGGAGGCGCGCTGATTATGTTGGCGCGTTGGCGTCAGCAGAGCCAGCAATGGCCGCTGGATTTCTGGCTGGTGGGTTTGATCAGCCTGTTGCTGGTAATCGGTTTGATGATGGTGGCGTCGAGTTCTATTGCCATCAGCGAAAAACGCTTCGGTGACAGTACGCACTATTTTATGCGCCAGCTTTTTTCGGTGGGCTTGGGGTTTGCCGCCGCTTATATCCTCTTTCAAATCCCGCTCTCTTTCTGGGAAAAACACCGCGGCAAACTTTTTCTGTTTGCGCTCTTTTTGCTGGTTCTGGTCTTGATTGTCGGTCGCGAAATTAACGGCAGCAAGCGCTGGTTACCGTTGCTGGTGATGAATTTCCAGCCTTCCGAATTTATGAAACTGGTCATTGTCATCTTTATGGCGGGTTATCTGAACCGCCATGCCAATGCGGTCAAGGAGAGTTTCGAGGCGGTCATCCGTCTGGCGTTGCCGTTCGGGGTCATGGCCATTCTGCTGCTGATGGAACCGGACTACGGCTCGACTTTCGTGATTGCGGTGGTGATTACCGGCATGCTGCTCATTGCCGGCGCGCCCTGGCGTTATTTTGTGCTGACAGTGCTGCCGATGGCGAGTCTGTTGGCCATTCTGGTGGTGATTTCACCTTACCGTATGGCGCGCGTCAGCAGTTTCCTTGACCCGTGGCAGGATCCTTTTGGCACGGGTTATCAGTTAACGCAGGCATTGATCGCTTTGGGTTCGGGCGAGTGGTTTGGCGCCGGCATTGGCGGCAGCGTGCAGAAGCTGCTCTATCTGCCCGATGCGCATACCGACTTCCTTTTTTCCATCTACGGTGAAGAGTTCGGTTTTGTCGGCGTGCTTTTCCTTGTTCTGTTGTATATGGCCATCCTCTATCGTCTATTCCGCATCGGCCGCAAGGCGCTCGACAAGGAGTTCTTCTTTGGCGGCATGATCGCCTACGGCATCGGCATCTGGATAATTTTGCAGGCGATGATCAATATGGGCGTGAACCTCGGTGCTTTCCCGACCAAAGGGTTGACCTTGCCGTTTATGAGTTACGGCGGCAGTAGCGTCTTGCTGCTGCTTGCGGCCTTGGCACTGGTTTTCCGCGTGGATTATGAAACGCGCCGCGGATTGCCGGTTAAAACCGAACAGGCCGGGTCTGAAACAGGAGCGACAGCATGAACCAGAAAACAGCTAAGGCACCACTGAAAGTCATGATTATGGCTGGCGGTACCGGCGGTCACGTGTTTCCGGGGATTGCCATTGCCGAGGCGTTGCATCAAAAGCAGGTGGACGCAGTTTGGTTGGGCACGCAGGGCGGCATGGAAAAGGAGTGGGTGGATAAAGCCGGTTTGCGCTTTCATGCCATCTCCATCAAGGGATTGCGCGGCAACGGCTTGCTGGGTTGGCTCAAGGCGCCAGTGAATGTCACACGCGCCTGGTGGCAGGCCAGAAGAATCATGCAAGCCGAACGCCCCGACCTGGTGTTGGGCATGGGCGGTTTTGTTTGCGGCCCCGGCGGTTTGGCGGCCAAATCGCTGGGCATTCCGTTAGTCATCCATGAGCAGAATGCCATTCCGGGTTTGACCAATAAACTGTTGGCACCCTTGGCGCGCGAGGTGATCTGCGCCTTTCCGCAAACCGTATTGCAGGGCGCCAATGTGGTCACCTTAGGCAATCCGGTGCGCGAGGGTCTGGAGGAGATTGCGCTTTTAGAGTCGCAGGCAGGCTGCCATTTACTGGTGCTCGGCGGCAGTCGCGGGGCTTTGGCGTTGAATCAAACCGTACCCAAGGCGCTGGCTCTATTGCCGCCGGAACATCGCCCGAGCGTGACCCATCAAACCGGTGTCAAAACCTTGCAGCAGGCGCAGCAGGCGTATGCACAGGCGGGTGTAGAGGCAGAAGTGGTGGCGTTTATTGACGACATGTGCAGCGCCTATGCAAAGGCGGATATGGTGGTCAGTCGCGCCGGCGCCCTGACAGTCAGCGAGCTGATGGCGACGGCCCGTCCGGCGATTATGGTGCCTTATCCGCAGGCGGTGGACGATCACCAGAGCGCCAATGCCGAGGCACTGGTATCGCTGGGCGGCGGTGAGGTGATTCAGCAGAGCAATCTGACGCCGGAAACCCTTGCCGCGGCCTTGAAAGACTGGTGTGCGGATTCCCAGCGCAGAGTCGCCGCTTCCCAACGGATTCGTCAGGGTGCGCCCAAGGCGGTCACCGACCAGATTGCCACGCGATTGCGGGTGCTGATGCAG
>JACXUQ010000022.1 GCA_014763835.1 Thiotrichales bacterium | reverse complement strand
CTATTACGCTAAAAACTAGGTACTGATGCTTCATGACAAAACACTCCACTGCAAACTGGCCCGCTTTGCTTGATTTCGACCAACAGCACCTCTGGCACCCCTATGCCAAAATGCCAGCATCCACGCCAGCCATCGGCGTAAACTCAACCCGCGGCAGCCGCATCCGCCTTGCCGACGGTCGCGAGGTCATTGACGGCATGTCCTCATGGTGGGCGGCAATACACGGCTACAACCATCCGACCATTTTACAAGCCATGCATCAGCAGCTCGATACCATGCCGCACATCATGTTTGGCGGACTGACACATGAACCCGCGATTGAACTGGCTCAACGTCTGGTGAAGCTGTCTCCGCAGGGGCTCGACAAAGTATTTCTGGCTGATTCCGGCTCGGTCTCAATGGAAGTAGCCATTAAAATTGCGCTGCAATACTGGATCAGCCTGAAGCGACCTGAAAAACACCGATTATTGACCGTGCGTAATGGCTATCACGGCGACACCTTTGCCACCATGGCGGTTTCAGATCCCGAAAACGGCATGCACTCCCTGTTTACACACATGCTCAAGCAGCATCTGTTTGCCCCCTCCCCGCAGATGGGCTTTAACCGGACTTCTGACAATACGGATATTGTTGCACTTGAAGCCCTGCTAAAAAAACATCACCATGAAATTGCCGCCGTCACTATTGAACCGATTGTGCAAGGCGCCGGCGGCATGCGTTTTTACCGACCCGACTATCTAACGCAACTGCGCACACTGTGCGATCGCTATGAAGTGCTGCTGATTGTCGATGAAATCGCCACTGGCTTCGGGCGCACCGGGCAACTGTTCGCCAGTCACTGGGCGGGGATTTCTCCAGACATTATGTGTGTGGGTAAAGCACTCACCGGCGGCACCATGACGTTGGCCGCGACACTTTGTAGCGCAGCAATTAGCGATGCAATCAGTGCCGGCACACCGGGATTGCTGATGCACGGCCCGACCTTTATGGGCAATCCACTGGCCTGTGCTGCCGCCAACGCCAGTATCGACCTGTTACTTTCCAGCCCTTGGAAAAAACAGGTCCAATCGATTGAACAGCATTTACAGACAACGCTGACTCCGCTTTCCGAACTAAAGGGCGTTGCCGACGTCCGCGTACTCGGTGCAATCGGCGTGGTCGAATTGGAACACAGCGATTTAGGCCCAGCCATCCAAGCCGCGGCACTCAACGAAAACGTCTGGCTCAGACCTTTTGGAAAACTGGTTTACACCATGCCAGCCTTTAACATTCCACAGTGTGAGCTTGAACAACTTACCCAAGGCATGACAAACGCCATTGCAACCGTACTCAACGACTCCCAACCCTAAAAAAACAGCGGCAATAAAAAACCCGCTTGCGCGGGTTTTAAAAACTGAACAGGCCGGGTAGCGGGCCTGTTTAGGCTTCGATAATCTCAAAGTCGTGAGTCATCTGCACCGTGGCTTCCAGCATTTTAGACACCGAACAGTATTTTTCTGCCGACAGATTCACCGCACGTTCAACCTTTTTAGGGTTCAAATCCGTACCATACACTTTGAAATGCATATGGATTTGAGTGAAAACTTTCGGCACACTGTCCGCTCTCTCAGCAGTGATTTCAACCTGACAGTCTTTTACCTGATCAGGCTGGCTTTTATTCAGCATCATCACCACATCAATACTGCTGCAACCGCCCAAACCCAGCAACACCATCTCCATAGGGCGAGCGCCTTTGTTCTCACCGCCTACTTCCGGGGCGGCATCCATCACAATAGAATGCCCGCTGTCAGTTTGGCCTTCAAAGGCCAGACCACCCTGCCATTTGACGATTGCTTTCACATTAACTCCTAATCAGTTTCGCAGCTTATAGATTAAAGCGCCTGGGTTTCAGGATCGAAAATATCCTCAACTACCACCACTTTTGGCTTTGGATAGTAGTTGAACTCGGTTGCAGAAGCCAAGGTATAAGCCCCCATCTGCTTACCGATCAGAATATCACCCACTTCCATCTCCGGCAGTTCAATATCTTCCGCCACCACATCGATACTGTCACAGGTAGGACCCGCCAACACGCTTGGGTAGAATTCACCCATTGGGTCAACCGGTTTCAACGGTGCAATCGGGTATTTGGCGTGGTCGAACATCTGACCACTAAATCCACCGTAAACGCCGTCATCCAGGTAGTACCAGGTACGTGCACCGCGCTTAGCCTTACCGACAATCGAAACCACTTCGATCATCGATGGCGCAGAAATAAAACGGCCTGGCTCGGCAAAAATCTCGATGCCTTCCGGCAATTCAGCCAAAGCTTCCATCACCGGTACGCAGAAATCGGCGATCGGCATCACCTCTTCCTGATACGAAACCGGGAAACTGCCACCGATATCCAGGAACTTCCATTTGACGTTGTTCATCACCTTCATTGCGGCGATACTGGAGCGAATCGCATTCACCTGAGTCACCGGGGAAATCGACTGTGAACCCACGTGGAAAGACAGACCCACCACGTCGATACCATTTGATTGCGCCATATCCACCAACACCGGCAACTCTTCCAGCGTACAACCAAACTTACGGGAAAGATCCACAACAGCCTGCTTACTGCGGAAGCTGACACGAATAATCAACTCCACCTGACCCGCATATTTGTAGAACTTCTTCATCTCTTCGATGTTATCTACCACAAAACGCTTGTTGCCGAATTCCAGCGCGCGCTTGATCTCTTTGTCTTTTTTGATCGGATGCGTATGGATACATTGATCACCGGTGATACCCAGGGATTCAACCAACTCGACCTCGCCAATTGTGGCCAAGTCAAAGTTACAACCCAAAGTCTTCAGGCGTTTGATCAACTCGGGATGAGACAGCGATTTCAGTGCATAAAACAGCTTCACACCCGGTAAAGCGGCTTGCAGCGACTTGTACTGATAATCCACCTCTTCCAAGTCCAACACCATAAATGGCGTTTCATGCTTGGCAACAAGCTCTTCAAGGCTGGCGCGGTCAAATTGCTGAAGGACGTCCGGGTGGGACTCTTCGGCAAACTGTTCAACAATCGATTGTTTATCCATTTCTCAAGGCATCCAAAATATATTGCGGCAGAGCAAAGCTCCCATAGTGCAACGCAGGTGTATAAAAACGCGTCTTCAAGCCTGCTTGCTCAAAGCGCGCCTCCAAAGTCGCCACATCCACCTGTTTTAGCGCCAAATCATCAGTTGCCCAGGCAAAAGTCATCATCCCACCGACATAGGTAGGCACCGCACCTGAATAAAACGAGGCTTCCTTAAATAAGGGCGATAAACGATTAAACGTGGTTTTTACTTCGTCAGTCTGCAAGAAACTGACGCCGTTTTGTGCAACAAAAACCCCACCGTCACTCAGACAGTTTTTAATTCCCTGATAAAAACGCGAGGTAAACAACACTTCGCCCGGCCCCATCGGATCGGTCGAATCAGAAATAATAACATCAAATTTTTCTGTGCAATTATTGACGAACTCAACGCCATCATCAATAACAATATGTGCTTTAGGATGATCATACGCACCTGCCGAATGGTTTGGCAAATATTGCACGCACAAATCGATCACTTGCTGATCAATTTCAACCTGCGTCACCGCCTCTACATTCGGGTGCTTCAGCACCTCACGCAGAATGCCGCCGTCACCGCCGCCGATAATCAGCACTTTTTTGGCATGACCGTGCGCCAGCATCGGCACATGCACCATCATTTCGTGGTAAACGAATTCATCTTTCTCGGTGGTTTGCACCACTCCGTCCAATGCCATCACCGTACCCCATTGCGCATTCTTGAATATGACAAGATGCTGGTGCTCGGTGTTGATTTCAAACAGCACCTCATCCATCGTAAACTGTTGCCCCCAACTTGGGTAGAGGGTTTCCAAAAAGGATGACTGTGCCGATGCATTAGACATTGTCGGTCACCTCACCGCGCAGAATGGTTTCAACATTCACATCAGAAGGGGTGAAAGCTTCTTTTAATACTTCAATCGCCTTTTCAGGTTCTGAATCACCGCACATAAAGACATCGAAAGCCGCATAGTTGCGCTCCGGCCAGGAGTGGACACTGATATGTGACTCGGCCAATACCGCTACACCGGAAATCCCGCCATTTGGCGTAAAGTGATGCAGATGGATATGCAGCAGGGTCGCCTTGGCTTTGGCTACGCCCTCGCGCAGCGCCTTTTCCATCAGCTGCAAATCATCCAGCTTGGAAGCGCCCCAAAAATCGGCAATCAAATGCGTCCCGGCAAAGGTTTTCCCGTCACGGCAGATGAAGTGATCCAAAGTTTGATCGTTAACCGCTTGGTCGTGTGTTGGCCAGGTTGAATCGATCAACGTGGTTTTTTCAATGACTTCAAAGTGCTCGTTTCCTGTAACCAGGATATTTTCTGAATTAGGCATTTGTGAGAGTACCTTACTAAAACACCCGCCGCTAAAAATGTAAGAACGGTCATGCGGATGAATGATTAACAAAAATTCGACAAGACAAGGCTAGCTTGCCGAACCCCAGCCACGCCAATCAGCGTGAGGTTTTAACCATTTTTCTTTTGGAAAAAAGGAGAAGCGTATTATTCTCCTTTTTGCCAGATTTGCAAGTCTTTTTATTGCAAATGGAAAATAAATTAACTTACTACAATTTTATGACAAATCAAAGAGTTACTGAAAAAGCTCGGCCAACTTTTCACCCGGCTCCGGCGCGCGCATAAACGCCTCACCCACCAAAAAGCTGTTGACCTTATGCTCACGCATAACCGCCACGTCGGCTGGCGTCAAAATACCGCTTTCAGTGACCACAATACGCTCGTCCGGAATCATCTCCAACATACGCAGCGTCGTTTCCAATGAAACCTCAAAAGTATGCAGGTCGCGGTTGTTGATACCGATCATCGGCAGCGGCAACTTCAACGCACGCTCCATCTCTTCTTCGTTGTGCACTTCAATCAGCACATCCATACCGAGTTGCAGCGCGGTTTGCGTCAACTCATACATTTGCGCATCGCCGATCGCCGCGGCAATCAGCAAAATACAGTCGGCACCAATCGCACGGGCTTCATAAACCTGATAGTCGTCCACGATGAAATCCTTACGGATAATCGGCAGATTGACCGCTTCTTTTACGGCCATCAGGTATTCATTTGACCCCTGAAAGAAATCCCGGTCGGTCAACACCGACAAACAGGCAGCGCCATGCGCTTCATAACTTTTGGCGATCGCCACCGGGTCAAACGGATCACGCAAAATGCCTTTGCTGGGTGAGGCCTTCTTGATTTCGGCGATCACCGCCGATTGGCCTGCGTCCAATTTCGCCTGCAAGGCATCGACAAAGCCACGCGTCGGCGTGGTGCTCATCATCAACGCCTTCTGCTTCATCTCTCTTAACGGAATGCGATCACACCCTTCCTGAATCTCTTCGAGCTTGCGGAAAATAATCTTTTTTAAAATATCAGGCGTTTTGCTCATGCCGAACAATCCTTTTCTACCCGGCCTGTTGAGTTTTTTCAGACCGTTTTTTTAAATTAATGTTGCTGTGTAAACGACTGGGTTTTACGGATATAGTCATTCAACTTTTGCTGCGCCAACCCTTCTGCAATCACCTTACGGGCCAACTGCACACCCTCTTTATAGGAGGCGGCCAAGCCGCAGACATAAATCGCCGCGCCGGCATTCAGGCAGACGACATCGTGCGCCGCACCCGGATTGCCGGCAAACACGGCGCGGATAATATTCAGACTTTCCTGTGCCGAATCGACCGCCAGATCACGCAGACTGACATGATCCATATCGTAATCGTAAGGATCGATCTGCCATTCACTGATCACGCCGTCTTTCAACTCGGCCACAACAGTTTTACTGGCAATCGAGATTTCGTCCAGACCGTCTTCCGCCGCCACGACCATGACATGCTTGGAACCCAAACGCTGCAACACCTCGGCAAAAACACGCGTTAATGCAGGATTGAATACACCAATGACTTGGTAAGGCGCGCCGGCCGGATTGGTCAAAGGCCCCAGCATATTAAACAGAGTACGCACGCCCATCTGCTTGCGCGCATTGATAACATGCTTCATGGCGCTGTGATGCATGGGCGCAAACATAAAACCGACACCCAAGGTATCGATGCACTCACCCACCTGCTCGGCGGTCAGATTCAGATTCACACCCGCGGCTTCCAACACATCGGCGCTGCCGGACTTGCTCGAAAACGAGCGGTTGCCGTGCTTGGCCACCGTGCCGCCCGCCGCCGCCACCACAAAGGCACTGGCGGTGGAGATGTTAAACGTATTGGCACCATCGCCGCCGGTGCCGCAGGTATCGACCAAATGGGCGGTGCGTTTGATGGGTACGGCTGTCGCCAGTTCGCGCATCACTTTAACGGCGGCTGTCATCTCGGTCACGCTTTCGCTTTTCATGCGTAAAGCGGCAAGAATCGCTCCGATCTGCGCATCCGTGGCCGCACCACTCATCAACTGATGCATGACCGATTCCATCTCTTCAGCCTGTAAGTCCTGACGGGTCAGCAATTTTTCCAGCGCGAATTTCAATTCCATCTCGTTTCCTCTGTCGCTAAAGCCAAGCCAACACGCAACCGGTTATTTACGTTCCAAAAAGTTCTGCAACATTTTATGGCCCTGTTCGGTCAGAATCGACTCCGGGTGAAATTGCACCCCTTCGATCGGCAAGGTCTTGTGACGCACACCCATAATTTCGTCGAAGCCGCCTTTTTCATCCTGCGTCCAAGCGGTCACTTCCAAACACTCCGGCAGGGTGGCCTGTTCAATGACCAGCGAGTGGTAACGTGTGGTTTGCACCGGATTGGGCAGATCGCTAAACACACCGATATTGTGGTGATAAACCGGTGAGGTTTTACCGTGCATGACCTGTTTGGCGCGAATGATATGGCCGCCAAACGCCTGGCCGATCGCCTGATGCCCGAGACAAACGCCCAGAATCGGAATTTTGCCGGCAAAATGTTTGATGGCCGCAACGGAAATCCCCGCTTCATTCGGCGTACACGGTCCCGGAGAGATCACCAGATAATCCGGATTCAAGGTCGCAATCGTTTCCAGATCAATCTGGTCATTGCGGTAAACCTCAACCTGCTGCCCCAATTCGCCGAAATACTGCACCAGGTTAAATGTGAAGGAGTCGTAGTTATCAATCATTAATAACATCAAATAAGTCCTCTGGTTCGGTTTCCCGAATTATTTATGCCCGGCGTCGGGGTTTTTGGTTTGCATACCTTCGGTGACGAAACGCGCGGCACGGAAAATCGCGCGACCTTTATTCATGGTTTCGTCCCATTCGGACTGCGGCACGGAATCGGCCACAATCCCGGCACCGGCCTGGACAAATAGTTTCTTGTCCTTGATGACCGCGGTACGGATGGCAATCGCAGTATCCATATTGCCATGCCAGCCTAAATAGCCAACTGCGCCCGAATAGATGCCGCGTTTAACCGGCTCCAACTCGTCGATAATTTCCATCGCGCGGATTTTCGGCGCACCCGAAACCGTACCGGCCGGGAAGGTAGCACGCAACACATCCATTGCCGTCATGCCCGGTTTGATTTGACCATTCACATTGGAGACGATATGCATGACATGCGAATAGCGCTCCACAATCATTTTCTCGGTTAGCTGCACCGAACCCGTCTGCGCGATACGGCCGACATCGTTGCGACCCAGATCGATCAGCATCAAGTGCTCGGCGACCTCTTTCGGATCGTTCAATAGATCCTGCTCCAATGCCAGATCTTTTTCCGGCGTGACGCCGCGACGGCGCGTGCCGGCAATCGGCCGCACAGTGACCTGATTATCTTCCAGACGAACCAGAATCTCCGGCGAGGAGCCGACAATCTGCAAATCGCCCATGTCCACAAAATACATATAAGGCGACGGATTCAGATAACGCAAGGCGCGGTAAAGATCCATCGGGTTCTCGGCAAAATCGACCGACATCTGCTGCGAGATCACCACCTGCATGGCATCGCCCGCTAAAATGTACTCCTTGATTTTGCCGACTGCGGCCTTGAAGTTTTCCTCACCAAAGCTGGAAACAAAATCCTCTTCATCCAAAATGCGTTCGCTCGGCTGATCCACCGGCATCGGCAGCGGCTGGCTCAATTGTGCCTGCAATTCATCCAAACGCACCTGCGCCTTAGCGTAGGCATCCTGCCGCGTCAAATCTGCATGCACAATCACATGTACCTGGCCGCTGAGGTTGTCAAACACCACCAACTCTTCCGATACCAGCAACTCGATGTCCGGCGCGCCGATATCATCGCGGTTCGGCCCGGTGTGGCGCAAACGCGGCTCCACAAAACGGATCGTGTCGTAGCCGAAATAGCCCACCAAACCGCCGCTAAAAGCCGGCAGGCCGGGTTGCTTCAACACCTTGAACTGCTTCTGGAAGGCTTCGATCCACGCCAATGGGTCTTCCACCGTGACCTCTTGCACCTTCTGCAAAGCGTTCCATTCAGTAATGGTGCTGCCGCAGATATGCAAACGGCGCTGGCAAGGCAAGCCGATAATAGAATAGCGACCCCACTTGTCGCCGCCCTGTACCGATTCGAACAGGTAGGAATACGGGGCCTTCGCCAATTTGTGATACACACTCAAAGGCGTATCGAAATCGGACAGCACCGTACGCATCACCGGCGCGCGGTTATAGCCTTGTTTTGCCAGGGTTTGAAAGTGGGCGTCACTCATGTGGACTTTCTGCCTTTTGCTTATTTTTTTGCTTACTTTGTAGCCTATGAAACAGCCATGCCCGCCGGATACCAGCCACGGCACAACTCAACGGGCGAAAAATTTCCAGTAACAAGGCTTTGATAAACTTCACGCTATTCATTAGCCAACAACCCTGTTACTGCAAACTTTTCGGATTTGGAAACTGACCAGGCCGGGTCAGTCTCCAAACAACCTCTAGCGGTTTGATTATACCTGGGCTTCCAAATAATTTGGCAGCTCGGCAAACGAATCCATGACCACATCCGGCTCATAGTTGCGGATATCTTCGCCGTGGTTGTAACCGTACGTCACACAGAAGATATGGAAACCGGCGGCACGCGCGGCTTTCACGTCAGACTTGGAATCGCCGATCATCAACGCATTTTCCGGCGCCACACCCAACTGTTCAGCAGCATACAGCAACGGCATGGGGTGCGGTTTTTTCTCGGCACAGGTGTCACCGCTGACAATTACTTCAAAGTAATCGTACAAACCCTTGTCTTTGAGCAGAGGAACGGTGAAGGCTTCCGCCTTGTTGGTCACACACGCCACACGGTAACCGTTGGCTTTCATCCATTCGATACCTTCCACCACGCCGTCATAAACGCGGCTGCGTTGCGACGTATTGTGCTTGTAAAGCTCCAAAAAGATCGGATAGGCTTTATCCATCAGCGCTTGATCAGGCATACCGTCAACCGCGTTGATCAACGCGCGCTCAGTCAAACGCTGCACGCCGTTACCTACCCAATCACGCACCGCCGCTTCGCCACGCACCGGCATATCCAACTGCTTCATCATTTCGTCAACGCAATATGCCAGATCAGGCACACTGTCAATCAAGGTTCCGTCCAAATCAATCAGGACAAAACCGGGCTTAAACTTTTCCATATTTTTTCCCTTAAATTCGTCCACCCAAAATAACAAAAACGCCGAGGTCAGATTACGGCCTCAGCGTTTAGGTATAGGGTGAAGCGGATCTAATTAAACTTTAGCCAACTCTTCACGCATCTGCTTGATGATGCTGTCATAACGATGCGGGTCGTTTGCATTGGCTTTGCCAAAGATGCCCGATCCCGAAACAAAGGTGTCACAGCCTGCAGCGGCCACTTCGGCGATGTTTTCCGCTTTTACGCCGCCATCGATTTCCAAACGGATGTCACGCCCGGACGCATCGATCATTTCACGCGCCGCTTTCAGCTTTTTCAATGCTTGCGGAATGAATGACTGACCACCAAAACCAGGGTTGACCGACATAATCAGAATCATGTCGATTTTGTCCATGACGTGCTCAAGGTAATGCAAAGGCGTGTGCGGATTGAAAACCAGACCGGCTTTCGCGCCCATCTCTTTGATCAGTCCCAAAGAACGGTCGATGTGCTCGGAAGCTTCGGGGTGAAATGTCACATAATCCGCGCCGGCATTGATGAAATCCGGAATAATACGATCCACAGGCTTGACCATCAAATGCACATCAATCGGCGCCTTAACGCCTTCTCTGACCATGAAGTTCTTCAAAGATTCACATACCAATGGCCCGATTGTCAGGTTAGGAACATAGTGGTTATCCATTACGTCAAAGTGAACCACATCCGCGCCTGCCGCAATCACGTCTTTAACGTCTTTGCCCAATTGCGCAAAGTCTGCCGACAAAATCGAAGGGGCAATCCAGTTTTCTTGCTTAGCCATAAAGTTGTTTTCCTTGTTAAATTTTTGAAAAATTAATTCGTGCATTTTAACAGTATCCATTAAAATGGGCAAAAAAAAGGATGGGCAACAATACACACTATTTATGCGCTTCCGACTACCTGTAACGAGCTGTCATTGATGGAAACATACCATGCCAGAAAACATACATGAAGAGCTTGCGATCAGCACCAAAGTCGAATCCAAGACCCTGGCTAAAACCCTGCTGAGCCGCCTGATCCATATCGCTGAATTTATTGGCCTAGGCGTGATTGCGCTGGCGACCATTTATGCTGGCGCAACCGAAGTAGGCTCGATGATCGAAGCCCAAAAGGTTTCTCTGGGTGATTTGCTTCTCCTATTCTTGTACTTGGAGGTACTGGCCATGGTCGCCATCTACCTCGACTCAGGCAAACTACCGATACGTTTACCGCTGTACATCGCCATCGTCGCCCTCGCCCGCTATCTGATACTCGACCTCAAAGAGCTTAATGAATGGCAGATGATCGCCATTGCC
>JACXUQ010000290.1 GCA_014763835.1 Thiotrichales bacterium | reverse complement strand
AAAAAACAAAGATTTTAAAGTTTCATTTAGAAACACCTAAGGCTAAATTTACATCAAATTTGGTTTTGTTCTTTAACATTACAAATATTGTTTTTAGAAGTTTATTTGCAACGGCAATAACAGCTTGTTTGAATTTTTTACCTTCTTCTCTTTTTTTAGAGAAATAGAGTTTAAACTTTTCACAAGAGCGGATAGTTCCAATTGCCATTTGCCAAATGGTTCTTCTAAGGTAGGCATTACCTCTTTTTGAGATTTTGCCTCTATAGTTGACTGAAGAGCCACTCTGTCTAACCGATGGGTCAATTCCAATAAAAGCACAAAGTTGTTTTACGGAATCAAACCTATCAACAGAGGAGACTTCAACCATAAAGTTTTTAGAAGTTACTGCACCTATACCAGGTATTGATTGCAATATATCAATATTATCATTGATGTCAGTATCTTCTAAAGAGTTTTCAAGCTCTGAATCTAAGATGGATAATTCTTCTTGAATAGCTATTAATCTTCTAATTTTAGAAGTTAAAACCTTTTCAAGATATTTATCGGATACGGCAATTGAAGTTTTTGCTAGGGTTAATATATCTCTGGCTGTAATTTTAACTTTATTGCCACTTGTATCATCTAGTATTCGTTGGATTTTCTTCTCCTTTAAGTTCTTAATCGCTTTACGGCTAGGAGCTTTAAGAAGCAGATTTAAAATGCTCTTTGTAAATATATTTGTGTTCTTTAACAATTCAGGAAATAGTTGCACTACATTAGCTTTTATTTCAGTTTTTAATCTTGCTATATCTTTTGAGAGGCTTTCTCTTTCTCGGATAAGTGGTCTGATATTTTCAATAATATCAGGCGAAGCAAGATGTAATGACTGATGTGATTTTAAACTAAACAACGCGATTGAAGCAGCGTCTTTTTTATCATTCTTAGTTTTTCTAAGTGTGGTTGAACCAATAAAACTCTTTATGAGTATTGGATTAATTACTACACACTTAAAACTATTTTCTAGTAAAAAAGACAATAGTGGTAAATGATAAATACCAGTTGCTTCCATTGCTATTAAAAGCTCTTCTTTGGAATAAGAGGATAGATACTCCAACAAAGTATCAAATCCATCTCTAGCCATTGTAAGCTTCACCTCTAGTTTAATTTCACCACTACCCTCAAGTAGTGTTACATCAAAGCTGTCTTTAGAAATATCTACTCCTATGAATTGTTTAATCATCACAAATACCTTTACAAAAATGTTCTTTTACATACAAACAGATAAGCAACCTTGCTTTTATCCTATCTCCATAATGACAGGGACTCTAAGTCCAATCAACCTATTGGGATTATCAGCAAGTGATAGACTCCTTGGAGATTTAATAAAACTTCTTGAAAAGTTCTATCATTGATCTATTAAAAATGTGATCATCTTGCTTATCTCTTTGTATGTAATTATATAAAACTTATTAGTAGGAGAGAGTCAAATGATAGAAGATGAAGAAAAGGTGTGGAGCGGAACGCCTTCACAATTAGTAAATATAAAATGTTATGTGTTGTGTGGATTGTTTTTTTGGACAGTATTACCCCTCTTTTTTATGTATTGGAAGTATCTGACTACTAAAAATACAAAGTTTGAGATCACCTCACAAAGACTACTTGTACAGCAGGGCGTCTTTAATAAGGTAACCGAACAGATAGAACTTTATAGAGTAAAAGATATACATTTGGACGAACCTATCCTGATGAGAATATTTGGCTTGGGAAATATACGCTTAAATACATCCGACAAAGAGTTTTCAGAGGAGGTGCTCCCTGCTATGAGTAATGCAGTAGAATTAAAAGAGACTATACGTAATCTCGTAGAAGCGCTACGTGTAAAAAGAAATGTAAGAGAGATGGACTTCAGATGACAATATTTGAGATGATATTGATGTTTGTAGGCGTGGTGCTTTTGGCTTTAGCACTTTTTTCAGGCATTAAACTATTTCAAAAAGCAAGTAGAGAGGATGCAGATGAAAACAATGGAGGTATGGGATCACTGTGGTTACTTTTCATCATAGGTATACTCGGTGGACTTCTTTTTATATGGCTTTCTATGAATAATATAGATTCAGGAGTTGTAAGTTGGAGTATAGTGGGTGTGCTTGTTGTGGCAGGGATATTGGGTGTGATGACGCTACTTGGGTAGAAAATGACAAATATGTCAATATATAATAAAATTAGGAAAAAAATAACATGAAAAATGATCTAAAATTGCAGGCGTACGAAAATAAGTCGAAATCAAAATTGGTGGCATATATACTGTTAATATTGTTAGGTACATTAGGTATACATAGGTTTTATTTGAGAAGATATTTAAC
>JACXUQ010000289.1 GCA_014763835.1 Thiotrichales bacterium | reverse complement strand
CCGGCCTGTTGGGTTTTTTATGGCGTGAAAAAACTGCGAAAAAAACTCAACAGGCCGGGTGTTTGAGGTGGATTATAGCGATTGGCTAAAACCCAGTTGACGCCAGGCTTCATAAGCCATAACGGAAACGGCATTGGCCAGATTAAGGCTGCGTCCGCCGGGCATCATCGGAATCGTCAGACGTTGTTCAAACGGCAGGCTTTCGATGACCTCTTTCGGCAGGCCGCGGCTTTCAGGGCCGAACAGAAAGGCGTCGCCGTTTTCGAATTGCGGCTCGGTGTAGTGACGCGTGGTTTTGGTGGTGAGTGCAAACACGCGGTTGGGTTTAACCGTTTCCAGGCAGGCTTGCAGGCTGTCATGCTCGCGCAGGTTGGCCAGTTCGGCGTAATCCAATCCGGCACGGCGCACCTTCTTTTCGCTCAGGTCAAACTGATAGGGTTTGATGAGATGCAGATGGGCGCCCATATTGGCGCTTAAACGGATTAAGGCACCGGTGTTCTGCGGGATTTCCGGTTCATATAAAATAATGTGCAGCATAATAATTTAGTTCAGGGCGACTTTATGGTGGATTTATCGGTTAATTTGTGTGGCATTGAGTTCACCTCGCCGGTGGCAATGGCTTCGGGCAATGCGGGGTATGGCATAGAATACCAATCTGTCAGCGGCTTTTCCAATCGCGATGTGGGTGCGGTGTTTCTAAAGGGCACGACCTTGCAGCCCAAACTGGGCAACAAGCCGGAGCGCGTCATGGAATCGGCGTGCGGTTTGTTGAACTCGATCGGTCTGCAGAACCCTGGCGCGCATGCGGTTATTGATGAGTATCTGCCCAAACTGGATTTGAGTGAGACGCGTTTTATTATTAACGTCTCCGGCTCGTCTATTGAAGAGTATGCCGAAGTGGTGCGCCTGTTCGATCAGACGGATTTGCCTGCAATGGAAATCAATATTTCCTGTCCGAACGTCAAAAAAGGCGGTGCAGCTTTCGGTAACGACCCTGAAATGGCGGCGCGCGTGGTCGAGGCCTGTCGTGCCGCCACCACCAAGCCGTTGATTGTGAAGTTATCGCCCAACCAAACCGATATTGCCGAGGGTGCGCGCCGCGTGATTGATGCCGGTGCGGATGCGCTGTCAGCCATCAACACCTTGATGGGTATGCAGATTGATGTGCATAGCCGCAAACCGACATTGGGCAATAATCAGGGCGGTTTGTCCGGTCCGGCGGTCAAGCCGGTTGCCCTGTTGAAAGTGCATCAGGTTTATCAGGTGGCCAAGCAGCACAATATCCCGATTATCGGCTTGGGCGGCATTGCCTCGGCGGAAGATGCCATTGAGTTTTTCCTGGCCGGAGCATCGATGGTGGCCATAGGTACTGCAATCGCCAAGGATCCGTTATTGGTGAAAAAGGTCAATAAAGGCATTGCCGATTATATGCATAAGCACGGTTACCAGAAAGTGTCGGACATGACTGGCCTGCTGGAACTGAATACCGATACGGTGCTGTGCGGCTAAGAAAAAAGAATTCAAATTAAAGATAAGACAGTAGCGATGAAATCAGTACAAGAACAGTTAGCGATTATTAAGCGTGGTGCCGAAGAGATTCTGGTTGAAAAAGAGTTGGTTGAAAAGTTGGAAAAAGGCCTTCCTTTGCGAGTGAAAGCCGGTTTTGACCCGACAGCATCCGATTTGCATTTGGGACATACCGTTCTAATCAATAAATTGAAGCAGTTTCAGGATTTGGGGCATGAGGTGCTATTCCTGATCGGTGACTTTACCGCCATGATCGGTGATCCGACCGGCAAGAGTCAGACACGCCCGCCGTTGACGCGTGAGGAGGTGGTGGCCAATGCGGCGACTTATCAGGAGCAGGTATTCAAGATTCTGGATCCGGCCAAAACCAAAGTGGTCTTTAACTCCGAATGGATGTCGAAGATGACCGCCGAAGATATGATTAAGTTGGCGAGTACGGTGACGGTGGCGCGTATGTTGGAGCGTAATGACTTCTCCGATCGTTATGCGTCCAATACGCCGATTGCTATCCATGAATTTTTGTACCCGATGATTCAAGGCTATGATTCGGTCGCATTGGAATCGGACATCGAGTTGGGCGGTACGGATCAGAAGTTTAACCTGCTGATGGGGCGTACATTGCAAGGGCATTTCGGTAAGCCGCAGCAATGCACTCTGACCATGCCGATCCTGGAAGGTTTGGACGGTGTGCAGAAAATGTCCAAGTCCCTCGGTAACTATATCGGTATTAAAGATGCACCGAATGACATGTTCGGTAAAGTCATGTCAATTTCCGACGAATTGATGTGGCGTTATTATGAGTTGTTGTCATTTGAGTC
>JACXUQ010000288.1 GCA_014763835.1 Thiotrichales bacterium | reverse complement strand
CAGAGCAGCGATTTGATGTCGAACAGCCTGAAAACCTTGCTGACCGGTATTGTGCTGGCGCTGTTCTGCGGGACCTTTTTGACCTGGCTGATGCCGTTGCAGTCACTCAATGCCGAAATCAGCGCGCGTTTGAGTCCGACGATTCTGGATCTGGGGGTGGCGATCATTTCGGGAATTGCCGGGGCTTACGCCAATGCGCGTTCCGAAGTGGCCAAGAGTTTGGCGGGGGTGGCCATTGCGGTGGCCTTGGTGCCGCCTCTGGCCGTATCCGGTATCGGTATCGGCTGGTGGGATTGGCAGGTGTTTTCGGGTGCCTTTTTGCTGTTTGCCACCAACCTGGTGGGCATTGTACTGGCGGCCGCGGCGACGTTTCTGGTGATGGGATTCAGTCCGTTCAAGCTTGCGCAGCGCGGTTTGCTGCTCTCTTTGGCGTTTGTGGCGGCGGTGAGCGTGCCTTTGGTGCTGTCGTTCGACTCCATGGTCAAGGAGCAGCGTATGGTCTACGCTTTGGAGCACTGGCAGTGTACCAGTCTGGCGTTTCCGGTCACTTTGCAGGAGGTGAAAATCCGCGGCGGCAGTCCCATATTGGTGTCCGTGAAACTATTGGCTCCGCAGGCTTTGCAGGTGTCCGAAATGGATTTAATAAAAACACAGTTGGAGGGTGTCGTCGGTGAACCGATCCGTCTGGAGGCAACCATGGCGATTGTGCGTTAGCGCCGGCTATGCTGTTGATACCCGGCCTGTTGAGTTTTTCAAGCGCCTAAAAAGCAAAAAGCCCTCGCAAGGAGGGCTTTTTTAATAGGGTTTAAAACCGCTATTATTTGGCCATAGCAGCGCGTTTTTTAGCGATCAGGTTCTGGATGATTGGTGTCATCATCAGATCCATCGCGTCAACCATGTATTTGCCGTTACATACCAGTGTTTCTGCGTTCTGCAGGAAAGCACCCGGAATTTTCGCCTTAACTTCTTCCAAGTTTACTTCCTGGTGACGCACGTGACAGATGATCAAGGAATCTTCTGGTGCTGGTCCCATTGGCGCATCTGGAGACATGGTTGAGAACGGATCAGACGTATCAATTAACGGAACGCGATGGAAGTTGATGTGCGTACGGTGGAACTGAGGAACGATCGTTTCGATGTAGTCAGGCATACGCTCAAGGATGATGTCGCGTACTTGCTGAACAGAATAAGGACGCTCTGCCGTGTCACGGTAGATTTTCTGCATCCATTCGATGTTGATAGACGGCGCTACACCGATACCCAGGTCAACGTATTGTGCCACGTTGTGTTTGCCTTCTTCCGGACCGTGATCCATACGCTTAACCATACCGTGCAGACCTTCGTAGAACAGGATGTCAGTGCCTTCAGGAATCGCTTCCCAAGGTGTGAACTCACCTGATTTCAGGTCGTTGCGGCCAAGACGCGTGTTGTGCTCAACCGCTTCTTCATCGCTGTGGATGTAGTAACGACGCTTACCGGTACCGTTTTCTTTGTATTCTTTGAAAAGGGCTTCCAGTTCCGCGAACTCGTTGGCGTTTTCAGAGAAGTGGGTCAGTATCGGACCGCCGTTGGCTTTAGATGCAGCCACTTTTTCTTTCATCTCGGCACGGTTGTATTTGTGGTAGCTGTCGCCTTCAACGATGGCTACATTCAAGCCTTCACGCGCGAAGATTTTCTCAACAGCACGTTTTACAAACGAGGTACCTGCACCGGAAGAACCGGTAACGGTAACGATTGGGTGTTGTACTGACATAACACAGTCTCCTAAATTAACAAATGGTCGGGATTGACCACTAAAAGTTTAAAAATTTTATAGCTTTAGACTCATAGCGGAGTATTAAAAACTAAAAATGTTCGATTTTCAAAATTTAATGTCGTGCGCAATCGAAGCGTAGGTCTTAAATATCCAGGTTTTCCACCTGCAGTGCATTGGCTTCAATAAATTCGCGGCGCGGTTCGACTTCGTCACCCATCAGCGTCGTAAACACCTGATCGGCCACGATGGCGTCCTTGATGGTGACCTGCAGCAAGCGGCGCGCTTCGGCATTCATGGTGGTTTCCCACAACTGTTCCGGGTTCATCTCACCCAGACCTTTATAGCGCTGGATGTTCTGGCCGCGTTTGGCTTCGCTGAATAGCCAGTCGATCGCTTGTTTGAAGCTCTGTACCGATTCGGTTTTCTCGCCACGTTGAATAAACGCGCTGTCGCTCAGCAGGCCTTGCAGTGCCTTGCCCAGCTCGACAATCTGGCCGTACTCTTTGCAGGCAAAGAATTCGGCGTCATACACTTGCGAGCTCAGGGTGCCGTGTTCGCGCTGTTGCAGGCGAATCTGGAACTTGGCGTCGCTGTCC
>JACXUQ010000287.1 GCA_014763835.1 Thiotrichales bacterium | reverse complement strand
GAAAAACTTGCTAATAGCGAGCTATTGGCTGCGTTTTCCGCCTCAACCAGCCAATTTTTTCCTCATTTTTATTTCGCGCCCCACTCGTGCAAAGCTCTCCTTGAGTAAAATACCAGGAAATAAAATATCTTAATGCGGACCAAGTAAAGCTGATGAAAAAGCTTTTTAAAATAGTGGCTTGTGGTTTTTGTGGCGTTGGATGAGGGCGCAATAAAAAACCGGCTTGAAGCCGGTTTTTTATTGGAAAGCGTCCGTGACTTAGGCTTTTGCCGCCGCGTAAAGTTCCGCCACTTTGTTCCAGTTAACCACGTCCCACCAGGCTTGCATGTAAGCAGGGCGCAGGTTTTGGTAGCGCAGGTAATAAGCGTGTTCCCAAACGTCCAAGCCAAGGATTGGCGTGCCTTTAACATCCGCTACGTCCATCAACGGGTTGTCCTGGTTTGGCGTAGAGGAGATTTCCAGTTTGCCGTCGGCAGAGACTGTCAACCAGGCCCAGCCTGAACCGAAACGGGTTGCACCGGCCGTGTTGAACTTCTCTTTCATCGCATCGAAACCGCCGAAAGTGGCATTGATGTCGTCTGCCAGAGCGCCGCTTGGCGCGCCCATGCTGTCGCCCGTCATGATTTCCCAGAAGAAAGCGTGGTTCCAGTGACCGCCGCCGTTGTTACGCACGGCTGGAGAGATAGAGCCGGCGTTTTTAACCAACTCTTCCAAGGATTTGCCTTCATTCTCAGTACCGGCAATCGCGTTGTTCAGGTTGGTGATATAGGCCTGATGGTGTTTGGTGTGGTGGATTTCCATGGTACAACGCAGCTAATAGCTGGCTATTAGCAAGTTTTTCAACAAAAATCAGACGGTTTTTAACCATTTTTATTCGTGCAACCATCTCGTGCAAAGCTCTCTTTTAAATAAAGAGCGAACGTTAACGTTTGTATTGTAGTCAACCCGCCCGGTTTGTAAATGGTCGAGTGGTTTTATCGGGAATTACCGCGGTTAACAGATATTGTCCAGATGTTCCGGTGGCGGCGCCATATCGCCGAACTTTTCGATTTCGTTGGGCGGCATCTGCATAAAGTAGCCTCTGCTAAGCAGTGATTCCAGCACCTTTTTGCTGTCCTCGCGCGCCAGTTTACGCTCGGCGGTCAGTTCAAAGTCGATGACATGGGCGGGTTCGCCAAACATGACCAGCAGCTCTTTTGGCAGCTTGTTCAGGCCGTCCGCCTGCGGCACGTAAAGATAAAGCTCTTGCTTTTTGGGGCTTTTGAAAACCGATACATTCAATGTGGTCATAGGTATTCTTCAGTTAAATAGTTGTGCGTATTCTTGAAAGGTGAATGGCGTGTATTGTAACAAAAACCGCGTCCAACACGAACAAATGGGGCGGCAAGACTTGACCTGAAATTGGCCAATCATTTATCCTTAGTGGGTTTTGAATTATAAAAATGGATGTTGGCATGATCTTAGGAAACAAAGTCACGGTCTTTGGCGGAACCGGTTACATCGGTCGTGAAGTGGTCAATGCGTTGTCAAAAGCGGGTTACCAGATTACTGTTTGCGTGCGCCGTCCGGAGCGTTATCGCGAGTTTGCGTTGTACGCCAATACCAAGTTGGCAACCCTGACAACCTATGACAATGCGCAACAGCTGGAAGCCGCCTTGAAGGGAGCGAGTATTGTCGTCAACCTGAATGCCGATCGTATGAACGGCACCGAAATGGTGGCGATGGATGACTTGGAGTATGTGAACCAGAAGATCAAAATGGCGGCGGAACATGCCGGCGTGAAACGTGTGTTGAGCCTGTCGCAGCTGGGCGCCTCTTCCAATCAGGACGCCAACCACTATCTGCACCAGTTGGGCGAGGCCGATGCGCTGATGTTTACGGTGACCAATGCCAAAAACACCATTTTCAGAACCAGTCTGCTGATCGGACAGAACGACGATACCACGCAGCGTTTTGCTAACCAATTGAACTATGCCGGTATGGTGATGGTGGCGAATGCCGATACGGTGGTGCAGCCTCTGTGGGTGCGAGACTTTGCCAATGCGCTGGTGGCGTCGATCAAAAATGAAGCGACCTTCGGCAAGAAAATCGAAGTGGCCGGCGAAGAGCGCCTGACCATGAAAGAGCTGGCAGAGCTGGTCAGCGACCTGATGCAGAAAGAGGCGGTGGTGTTCCCGGTTTGCAATCTGAATGCGCGTCTGATGAGCACGTTCGGACTGCCTTCGGTATCGAAAAATCAGGTACTGATGTTGCAGAACGACATGATCAGCGACAACGATTTTGAAACCCAGTTCGGTTTTGCGCCGGCCTCATTGGAGTGGTCGGTCTCCACTTATGTGGTGCCGCACCATATCCGCGAGCGCTACCATTTCTTCCGCAAGGAAGCCAAGCGCAACCCTGAAGAGTTGGTGTAAGAGAGCAGGATTCGCGTAAAGGCCGTCGCTATGACGGCTTTTTTGTTTGTGCAGGAAAGGATCGGGAATAACTATGCAAGGACAGGTCTATTTGGTGGGCGGCGCGGTGCGCGATGCATTGTTGGGCGTCAAAGTCTACGACCGCGACTGGGTGGTGGTGGGCTCTACGCCCGAGGCGATGCTGGCAGAAGGCTTTGAGCAGGTCGGCAAGGACTTTCCGGTGTTTTTGCACCCCAAAACCAAGGAAGAGTATGCTTTGGCGCGTACCGAACGTAAATCCGGTACCGGCTATCACGGCTTTGAGGTCAGCACTTCGCAGGAAGTGACCTTGGAAGAGGATCTGATTCGCCGCGATCTGACCATTAATGCGATGGCGCGAGACGAGGCCGGCAATATTATTGACCCTTACGGCGGACAGGTCGATCTGCAGAATCGCGTGTTGCGTCATGTCTCGCCGGCCTTTAGTGAAGACCCGTTGCGGGTATTGCGGGTGGCGCGTTTTGCCGCTAAATTGGCACCGTTTGGTTTTACGTTGCATCCCGAAACGGCCGCTTTGATGCGGCAGATGGCGGCCAGCGGCGAGCTGGACGCACTGACGCCGGAACGCGTCTGGCAAGAGGTGGTCAAGGCGCTTTCCACAACCAAGCCGAGTGTGTTTTTTGCGGTGCTGGCCGAGGTGGGCGCATTAAACGTGTTGTTCCCGTGGCTGGCGGCGTTGCAGGGCGTGGAGCAGCCGGTCAAGCAC
>JACXUQ010000286.1 GCA_014763835.1 Thiotrichales bacterium | reverse complement strand
CGCCATCGGAAATAATTCCGATCGGCTACGCTAACGCTGTGTTTCCCTCAGCGGGAAGCTCTCGCAGCTTGCTGCTCTTTATGTTATACGCCATCGGAAGTAATTCCGATCGGCTACGATCCCTCTCCTCTTTTCAACTAACACCGCTAACACTCGACTGAAAAAGTTGGAACACTTCGTGCTGAATACCTCTAACTAGACAAAAGGATTGAAGATGTTAAAATCATTATTTTCCGGTGTATCCGGCCTGCAGTCACATCAAGTAGCGATGGATATCGAGTCCAACAATATCGCAAACGTAAACACGGTAGGTTACAAATACTCCCGTGCCAACTTTTCGGACCTTTTAGCACAGACCAAGTCTATCGCAACGGCACCCCAAGGCGAACTTGGCGGTAAAAATGCCGTTCAGGTCGGGCTTGGCTCGGCAGTGAGCTCGATGACGCGTATCTTCTCGCAGGGTTCGGTTCAAAATACCGACAAGAACACCGACATCGCCATTCAAGGGGACGGCTTCTTTATCATCTCTCCGGACGGCGGTAACACCTATAAATACACCCGTGCAGGGGATTTCAAATTCGATGCCGGCGGAAACTTCGTCGATAACAACGGCTTCATCGCCCAAGGGTGGCTGCGTGATCCGGTCACGGGTAAAGTCGATTCTACCGCACCCATCACCAACATCAACATCCCGCCGGGGCTAACGACGCCTGCAAACCCGACCGCAGAGGTCGTCTTAAAAGCCAACCTCAACTCTGGGCCGATCGTCGAGAGCTACTCGCCGGCCTATCGGGTACCATCGGGCACGCCGCCGCTGATTCCGACGCCTCCTGCGCTTGATAGCTACGGCAATCCGGTCGCATCGGGCGATCTTGGCGTCATGTACAACGAGACGGGAGAGGCCTTCAATCTTCAAAAAGATCAAGGCATCTGGGTCTCATTCTTGAGCTCATCAAAAACGGACGGCGGTGCGGTCGCGGCAGGTGCGTCCGAGCTGAGCCTTACCTTTACGCTGGATAACGGCACGACGAAAACCGTTACCACTTCGGGTGCGCTTGCTACGAATACGGCGGCGCAAAACGCTGCGCGCTACGTCTCGGCGATCAATGCACAGACGGCAACGACGGGGATCACGGCAAGCTATGATGCGGTCAATAACAAAATCGACCTAATCAACACCAACGGCGACCCTTCGGCTTCGCACAATATTCGCGTAACGGCCAATAACGCCAACAGCGGTATCACCACGGGAACCGTAACGACGGCCTATCGCTACCAATACGATCCGACAGGGACGTCAAACCTTGCAAACACGGATAAACGCTTCACTACGATAGCGGACCTGCGTTATGCGATGGAGATTCAGGCCAATGCACTTGATGCCAACGGCGATACCGTCGTATCGGGTGCGGGTATAGAGATATCCATCAACGAACAGGGCAAATTCCAGGTTATCAATCCGGGCGGTTTTGCAGATAGCTACGACATCAACCTGCAGATTACGGGGATGACGGGCAATAGCATTGTAGGGGGCGGCATTACCGAGAATGCTCTCTTTACGCGCAACATGACGGCTCTTAATGCCGTACTGCCGGTGGGAAGCGGCGGTAAAGCCTTTTCGCAAAGCTTCAATGCGGCGACACACTCAAGCAGTATCGATATCTTCGACTCGCTGGGCTCAAAACATACGCTGAGAATGGAGTTTAGAAAAGTCGCAGTCGATTCGAACACGGGAAGCACATGGAACATGCTCGTGACCGTACCTTCACCGGCGACTATCAATACACAGTATCCGTATGACCAAAAAGCAGGTTCTATCCGCTTCAACAACGACGGTTCTCTTGCGACCTACAACCCGCCCAACATCTCCTTTAGCGGGAACAACGGTTCGGCACCCGATCAGCAGGTGAACCTTAGCTTCGGTACCGCCAATGCTTTTGACGGGATGACAAGCTTTAATGCCAAATCGGCGACGTCGGGCATCAGCCAAGACGGATATACGGGCGGTGACTTGGTAGGTATCAGGATCGATCAGAGCGGTACTTTGGTCGGCTCGTTCAGCAACGGCAGAAGCTTCGGTCTTGCACAGATAGGTATGGCGAAATTCACCAACAACGAGGGTCTTGCGACAGAGGGCGGGAACGTCTATATCCAAACGGCGAACTCTGGCGACCCTATCATCGGTACGGCCGCAACGGCGGGACGCGGATTTATCCAAAGCTCGGCGTTAGAGGCATCCAACGTTGACCTCTCGAGCGCACTGACACAGCTTATCATCATCCAAAGAGGCTATCAGGCCAACGGGAAAACGATCACGACTTCAGACCAGCTGCTTCAAACGCTTATCGGATTGAAACA
>JACXUQ010000021.1 GCA_014763835.1 Thiotrichales bacterium | reverse complement strand
ATTCTAGTCAACTCTTTCTCGTTGTCCAAGCTATTTACACTTATTCGGGCTGTTGAAAATGAATGCCGCGGGGTTAAAATGGGCGAATGACAAGGCCATGCAGACCAGAGAGGTAGCGTTGATGCGCAAGGTGAAATATGCCATTTTAGGTGCGGGTAGCGCCGGATTGACGGCATCCAGTCTGATTCGCAAATACAGCGATGATTTTGTGTTGATTGATGGCGGTCCCTTGGGGACAACCTGTGCGCGTGTCGGCTGCATGCCCTCCAAGGCGCTGATTCAATCGGCGAATGTCTATGCGCAGCGCGAGGATTTTGCCGAGTTTGGGTTACAGGGTGAAGTAAAGGTGGATGCCGTCAAAGTGATGGAGCGCGTACGCCGTTTGCGCGACCGTTTTAGCGGCGGAGTGCGTGCGGCAACCACCGATAAATTGCCGGAGTCGCAATTCATGCGCGGTTATGCCCGTTTTATCGGGCCAAACCGTTTGCAAGTGAACAGTGAGCAGATTGAAGCCGAGCGTATTATTATCGCCACCGGTTCACGCCCGATTGTGCCGGATGCCTGGAAAACGCTTGGCAGTAAGCTTTGGACCAGTGACGATATTTTTGAACAGGCCACCCTGCCGAAGCGCATTGCGGTGGTCGGTCTGGGGATTATCGGCCTGGAGTTGGGGCAAGCGCTGGCGCGCTTGGGCGTGGAAGTGCACGGTTTTGAAATGGCCATGAATGTTGGCGGATTGGCGGTGCCGGAAGTTAGTGCCAAAGCAGTGGAGTTGGTTTCACGGGATTTTCCATTGTATTTGGGTGAGGCGGCGCAGCTGCAGGAAACGGCGCAGGGCGTGCGGGTCTTTACCTCAAAAACCGATGTGGAGGTCGATGTGGTGCTGGCGGCACTGGGGCGGCGCCCCAATCTGGATGGGTTGGGTTTGCAGCAGGCCGGTATCGAGTTGAATGCGCGCGGTCTGCCCGATTTTGATGTGCATACCCTGCAAATCGGCGATAAACCGATTTTTATTGCCGGCGATGTGAATGGTTTCAGGCCGATTCTGCACGAAGCCGGTTTTGAAGGCAAAATGGCGGCGCTGAATGCGTTGGATTATCCCGAGGTGAAAACGTATGCGCGCAAAACGCCGCTGGGTATCGCCTTTACCGAGCCGGATATCGGGGTTTTTGGTGAATCCTATCGTCATTTGGATTTAACACAGACTGCCGTGGCCCAATTTGACTTGGATCGCAATAACGGCCGGGCGATTGTGATGCATCAGGATCACGGGTTGATCTGCCTGTTTGCGGACAAAGTCAGCAAGCGTTTGCTGGGTGGGGAATTGGTGATGCCGCATGCCGAGCATTTCACGCATTTACTCGCCTGGGCGGTGGAACAGCAGCTTACGGTGGCCGATTTGATGCGCATGCCGTTTTACCATCCGGTGCTCGAGGAAGCGATTCAATCGGCCATCAGCGAGTTGTATAAACAGCTTTATGTGGTCGAAGAGCGTCCGCGTGCGCCAGAGTTAATCGTCATGCAATAACAGAATTAACAGTAATGCAATAAAATCAAACTGTTTTTTGGTATAATGCCCGCAGTTTTATTAACCATAGCCCCGTTGGTGCCGTGAGTGGAAGTTGTTTCACGGCCCGTTTGACGGGGCTTTAACTTAGATGGTATCGAGTGACTAATCAACACACAGACAGCGCTGCAGACCAGCGCGATCCCTTCGCAGACCGCGAAGCCGAAAAATACGAAAACCCTATCCCAAGCCGCGAGTTCATTATCGAGGCGCTCGAAAAAGAGTCCAATCCTCTGCGTCTTTTTGAAATTGCCCGCCTGGTCGATGTCGATGAAGATGACGAAGAGCGCTTTGAAGCTTTGTCACGTCGCCTGAAGGCAATGGTGCGTGACGGCCAGCTGATGCGCAACCGTCGCGGCGCTTTCGGACCTTTGACGAAGATGGACTTGATTAAAGGTCGTGTATTGGGGCATCCCGACGGTTTCGGTTTTGTGGTGCCGGAAGACGGCAGCAAAGACCTGTTTATTTCCGACAAAGAAATGCACAAGGTATTGCACGGCGATATCGTTATCGCATCGATTGCGGGTGAGGACCGCCGCGGGCGCCGCGAAGGGATGATTGTTGAAGTCAGCGAACGTGCCAATAAAACCATTCTGGGGCGCCTGAATTTTGAAGACGGCTTGGCGTGGGTGCGTCCGAACAACACGCGCATTACGCAGGATGTCTTCGTGCCGCAAGACGGTTTGATGGATGCCAAGGAAGAGCAGATTGTGCTGGTCGAAGTGCTTCACCAGCCGTCAATGCGTTCCGGTCCGATCGGCAAGATTATCGAAGTGCTGGGTGACTATATGGCACCGGGGATGGAGATTGACTCGGCCATCCATGATTTCAATATCCCCAATACCTGGTCGGATGCTTTGTTGGCCGAAGTGGAACATATTCCGGATGAGGTCACCGAAGCCGACTTTGAAGGCCGCAAAGATTTGCGTGCCTTGCAGTTGGTGACCATCGACGGCGAAGACTCCAAAGACTTCGATGACGCGGTATTTGCCAAACGTCGCAAAAACGGCTGGCGTCTGGTGGTGGCGATTGCGGATGTGTCGCACTACGTCAAGCCGGGCACTGAACTGGACAAGGAAGCCTACAAACGCGGCAACTCGGTTTACTTCCCGCAGCGCGTGATTCCGATGTTGCCGGAAAAACTCTCCAACGGTATCTGCTCGTTGAACCCGCAGGTTGACCGTCTGTGTATGGTGGCGGACATGTCCATCAACGACGACGGTTCTTTGGAACGCAGCCAGTTCTATCAGGCGGTGATGAACTCCAAAGCGCGTCTGACCTACAATCAGGTCAACGACATTCTGACTAACCCGGAGAGTGCGCACCGTGAAACCTATGCGGAACTGGTGCCGCATCTGGAAGAGTTGAACGGTCTGTACGAAGTGCTGTTGAAGGCGCGTGAAGAGCGCGGTGCACTGGAATTTGATACGGTTGAAACCCGCATTATTTTCGACGAGTCGCGCAAGATCGAATCGATTGTACCGGTGGTGCGTAACGACGCGCACAAACTGATCGAAGAGTGTATGTTGATGGCCAACGTGGCCACGGCACGTTACCTCAAGTGGCATAAGATGCCGATGGTTTACCGTGTGCATGAATCGCCGCTGGAAGAGCGTCTGAAAAACCTGCGCACCTTCCTGGCGGATTTCAGCCTGCAGTTGGGCGGCGGTGACGAACCGACGGCACACGATTATGCAGCGGTGGCGGCACAGGTCAAAGACAAGCCTTACGAGCATCTGGTGCAGACGGTGTTGTTGCGCAGCATGAACCAGGCGGTTTATCAGCCGGAAAACAAAGGTCACTTTGGCCTGAATTATGAGCATTACACCCATTTCACCTCTCCGATCCGCCGTTATCCGGATTTGTTGATTCACCGTGCGATCTGTCACGTGTGGACCAAGAAGGGGCCTGCCGAGTTCTATTATGACGACGCCAAGATGGCCGAGTTCGGGGCGCACTGTTCCGATACCGAGCGCCGTGCCGACGAAGCGACCCGCGATGCGGTGACCTTCCTGAAGTGCGAATTCCTGTCACACCGTTTGGGCGAAGAATATGAGGCGGTGATTACCGCAGCGACCAACTTTGGTCTGTTTGTGGAGCTGGATTCGCTGTATGTTGAAGGCTTGGTGCATATTACCGAACTGGGTGATGACTATTTTCATTACGACAATGCCCGCCACTGTCTGAAAGGCGAGCGTACCGGCAAGGTCTATCGTCTGGGCGACCGCATTCGTGTGCAGGTGGCGCAGGTCAATCTGGATGAGCGTAAGGTTGACCTGCGCTTTATCGGTGATTTTGCGGCTGCCACGGGGGCGGAAGAGTTGCCTGCTTCTGAAGAAGAGGGTCAGGACGAAGGCGACGAGCAGCAGCCTAAGAAACGCGGCAAAAAACGTTACTACCGCAAGAAAAAGCGCGGTGGTAAAGGCGCTAAGGCTTAAACGTGAAACAGGAACTGATTTTCGGCCTGCATGCGGTCGAGAAGTTTATCAAGCAGTCGCCGCATCTGGTGTACCAGCTCTCGTTTGAAAAAGGGCCTTTCAACAAACGTCAGCAGGCGTTGTTTGATCAGGCCAAAGCTTTGGGGGTGTCGCCGCAGTTGGTGGCCAAATCGGCATTTAACAGCGTCGACGGCAATCATCAGGGGGTGATGGCACTGGTCGCGGCGCGTCCGGAGATGAATGAGAAGGATCTCGAAGCGTTGATGCAGCGCCTCGATACACCATTATTCCTGTTTCTGGACGAGGTGCAGGACCCGCATAATCTCGGCGCGATTCTGCGTACTGCGGATGCGGTCGGCGTGGATGCGGTGATTATTCCCAAGCACAACTCGGTGGGCATTAACGCTACGGTGCGCAAGGTTGCTTGCGGTGCGGCGGAAACGGTGAATCTGATCGTCGTCTCGAATCTGGTGAGAACCATGAAGGAGCTGCAGCAGGCCGGTATGTGGATGATCGGCTTGGCGGGGGAGACCGACCAGACGATTTACACCCAGAATCTTAAAGGTTCCATCGGTTTGGTGATGGGGGCCGAAGGTTCAGGCTTGCGTCGTCTGACGCGTGAGGCATGCGATCACCTGGCGGCTATTCCGATGGTCGGTACGGTGGAAAGCCTTAACGTTTCCGTGGCCACCGGCGTGACGCTGTACGAGGCGTTCCGTCAGCGCCAAAGTTGATTAAAAGTTTCCTTATTGAAAACAAAAGCCCTGCATTGCAGGGCTTTTTGGTTTTTGCGGCACAGTAAAACTCAACAGGCCGGGGTAACCAGGAGTCTTTATACCCGGCCTGTTGAGTTTTCAAACAACGTCAAACAATGAAAATCTCGCCTTTATCATTGATCTGGATATCCACCGCTTCCAAAGCTTCATCCCAGCACGGGCCTTCGACGCAGACGCCATCCTCAATGCGGAAGAAGGCATCATGCACCGAACACTTCATGGTTTTTTCAAACGGATTGACGTCGATCTTGTAGGCTTCATTCAAGGGCACGTCCTGATGCGGACAGTTGTTGATATAGGCCTTGACCTGGTCTTCATATTTAATCAAAATGACTGACTTGCCGATGCTCGGCGCTTCAACCACCAGGGTTTTGGCATTGGTCACCTTGTTTAGGTGGGCAATCGGTTTGCGCGTCTGTTTAGCCTCAAGCAGTTTGTCCAATCCGTGTTGCTGGCACTTGAGTGCCGCCAATTCACTGGCCTCTTTAACCGCCTTGTCCAGCTTGTCGCCGGCGAGCAGGTGATGAATGACGGCCGCATTGAAGGTGTCGCCGGCGCCCAAGGTATCCACCACGGGCGAGATCTGTTTGGCCAGCTGGTGCTGAATGCCTGCATGGCCTGCGGTACAGAACCAAGCCCCTCGATCGCCCCAGGTGCAGATCAGATGGCTGTTGGGCAGTTGCGGTTGCATGGCTGCGAGCAGGCTTTCGGCGGATTCGTGTCCTTTGGCTTGGGCATAGTGGTGCGAGAAGAAAATCAAGTTGGCTTGCGGCAACAGGGCTTCAATGCCGTCGCGCGGCTTTTCGACTTCCAGCGAGATTGGCTGGTGTGTCAGAAACGTTTTAGCGATATTGAGCATGCCCTTGAGGTTGTCGATATTGCGGCCCTCAAAATGCAGCCAGTCGTAGGCTTCGATTTCGATTTTGGCGAAATGCTCGAAACTCAGTTCCGGTAAATCGCGGTAGTGCACAATCGCGCGATGACCGTTACTGGCATTCAGGGTGACATAAGAGGTCGGGGTGCGTCCCTTGATGAAACGCTGAATGTGCTCGACGTCAATCTGGCGCTCTTTCAGGCCGTTAATCAGTTGCTTGGCTTCACTGTCACCGCCGGTAGTGGTGCAGATGGCGGTTTCGTGGCCCAGTTGTGCCAAAACATACAAGGAGTTGCTGACATTGCCACCAAGCTGCGTATGACGCTGCGATGCACGGATTTCTTCATCATCATGTACGGCATGCGGAACTTTAAGGACGATATCCAGTACGGCATTGCCAATACCCAAAATTTTAGCCATGTTTTACCTTCTTGTGCATTAGGGTCTGTGCAAAATGAGTTTCAACAGACCCGGGAAATGGTTGGAATCAAAGTGCGGGCATTTTAGCATAGCTTCACTTAGTCGACAGGTTTTGCCTTGTCAAGTGAATAAAAGTGAATAAAAAAATTAAAAAACTTGACAAAGGGTTTTTTACTTATGGTTTTGTTTGTGCAAAACAATTTAAATAAATTTATTAACTTATTGATTATTAAGGTATATAAGCCATCATTTTTGATTTGTTAAAACCATTTAATGGCAATGTGTATTATCCACAAAAGCTGTGGATAACTTTGTGAGTAATCTTAATAAAATGGACTTAAGTGCTTTAAATTAGCCGATAAATATTAAACTGCTTATTTTTTATGCAGCCCAATATTTACGTACGATTTGTTGTTTTTATACAACGATAAAAAAAGCTGACCTGTTTTTTTTGCGTACAGGGATGCAAAAAAAAATAAAAGCTATAAAATCAAGTAATATTGATGAAGTCGGAAGAAAAGTGATCGGTTATGGCGCATGTAAAGACAGCATTTAATGCAAGTTGTTTAAACTGTGGTTTACAGAAAATCTGTTTTCCGACGGGGCTGTCTAAACAAGAGATGGATAGTCTGGATCACATAGTGCAGCGCAAAGCGCCCTTGCAAAAGGGGCAGATGCTGTTTTCCAGCGGGGATAAGTTCACGTCGCTTTTTGCGGTTCGTGCGGGTGTCATTAAAGTCTATTCTTTTTCTGACGGTGGAGAGGAGGTCGTACACGGTTTCTATCTGCCGGGCGATTTGGTTGGCGTGGATGCACTGGCCTCTAAAATCCACCTTTTCAATGCCATGGCGTTGGATGTCACCAGCGTCTGTACCTTGCCTTTTAAAGAGTTGAGCGACCTGTCGCAAAAAATACCGCATTTGAACCATCAGGTGTTTACCATTCTCAGTAAAGAGGTGGTGGACGGACGGCTGCATTCCGAATTGCTGATGAAAAAAAATGCGGATCAACGCATTGCCCAGTTTTTGTGGGGCATGGCCGAGCGCTTCAAAAATCGCGGTTATCACTACTTGGAATTCAGATTGAGTATCCTGCATCGCGACGTGGCGATCTACCTCGGACTGACTCCCGAAACGGTTTCGCGCATTCTGGCAAAACTCCATCAGGACAATATCGTCACCTGGAAGAAAAAGGAAGTGCAGATTCACGATGAAATGGCACTAAGAACTTTGGCTGGCTGTACGGAATGTGATTCTAGTTCCTGTGCAAAAGTGGTATAGTTAGCCCAAATTTAGGGGTCGGTGATGCGCGTGTCATTGAGGACTCTTTTTTACTTTAGAGAGCTTTGCACGGGTGGGGCGCGAAAGAAAAATGAGGAAAAAATGGCTTGATTGAGGCGGAAAACGCAGCTAATAGCTGGCTATTAGCCAATTTTTCAACAAAAATCAGGTGGTTTTTAACCATTTTTATGCGTGCAACTACCTCGTGCAAAGCTCTCTAGTTGCTTTTTTTAAATTAATTTAATGGATGGACATAATGAAGTTGCAGAATTTGAAAGCTTTGTTTGCAGCCGCTTTTTTGGCGGCTTCACTGGTGGGTTGTAGCGCTACGCCAACAGCCGAAACGGATACACAGGCCAATGCAGAGGTCATGGATAAGACGGTTGTGGAAACGGCTGTGGTTGACCAGGGTGCGGCAGCCGCGACCAATTTGGATCAAATGCAGGCCAAGCTGGCCGGTATGGTCGTACGTTTTGATTTTGACCGTTCGGAAATCAAATCTGAGTTTTTCGACGTGATTAAAGCGCATGCTGAATACATGCAGGCTAATGCGGCGGCGAATGTGACAGTGAGCGGTCACTGCGATGAGCGCGGTACACGTGAGTACAACCTGGCGTTGGGCGAGCGTCGTGCTAACTCGGTTAAAACCGCGTTGATGGCCGAAGGTATTGCTGCTGACCGTATTACGGTGATCAGCTTCGGTGAAGACAATCCTGTTGCGGAAGGTCATAATGAGGCCGCCTGGTCGCAAAACCGCCGTGCAGAATTTTCTTACTGATCGCCTTTAAGATCCGTTTTGCATAAAGCCTTCCGAGCAACTGCTCGGAAGGCTTTTGTGTTTCAGGGAAAGCGTTTTGTCCTGTGATTATCGATTTTTTTGTGAGAGTTTTTGAATGTCTGATACTGTAAAAGTTCATTACTTGCGTGATTATCAAGCCCCGTTGTTTGAGTTGGATAAGGTCTATTTGGAGTTTGATTTGCAACCGCAAGCCACCCGGGTTACCAATACCATGCAGATCCGCGCCTTGTCTCCCGGTACGCCATTGGTGCTGAACGGTGAAAAGCTGCAATTGCTGGAGGTGCGTTTGAACGGCGAGTCGGTGCTTGCGCAGTGTGAGGTCTGTGATGAACATTTAATACTTAACACGGATTTAAGTGAGTTTGAGCTCAGTATCGATACTGAAATTGCGCCGGAAAGCAATACGTCACTGGAAGGGCTTTACCGCAGCAGCGGCAACTATTGCACACAGTGCGAAGCCGAAGGGTTTAGAAAAATCACCTATTTCCTGGATCGCCCCGATGTAATGACGCTGTACACCACCAAAATCGTCGCATCCAAGGCGGATTGCAAGGTGTTGCTCTCCAACGGCAACCTGATTGAAAGCGGCGATCTCGACAACGGCCGTCATTATGCCGTTTGGGAAGACCCATTCAGAAAGCCCTGTTATCTGTTTGCCCTGGTGGCCGGAAATCTGGAGTGCATTGAAGATCAATACCGCACTGCCGACGGGCGTGATGTGGCGTTACGCATCTATGTCGAGCCGCGTAATATCGACAAATGCGAGCACGCCATGATCTCGTTGAAAAAGTCGATGCACTGGGACGAGCAGCGCTTTGGTCTGGTCTACGATTTGGATATCTACATGATCGTGGCGGTCGACGATTTCAATATGGGGGCGATGGAAAACAAGGGACTTAACGTTTTCAACTCCAAATTTGTGCTGGCCAAGCCGGAGACGGCAACCGATGTCGATTACGAAGGCATTGAGGCGGTGATTGCGCACGAATATTTTCACAACTGGACCGGTAACCGCGTCACCTGCCGGGACTGGTTCCAACTGACCTTGAAAGAGGGGTTGACGGTCTTCCGCGATCAGGAGTTTACCGCCGATATGCTGTCACCTGCGGTCAAACGCATTGAGGATGTCAAGCGTCTGCGCAATCACCAGTTTCCGGAGGATGCCGGCCCGATGGCACATCCGATTCAGCCACAGTCGTATATCGAGATGAACAACTTCTATACGATGACGGTGTATGAAAAAGGCGCGGAAGTGGTGCGGCTTTACCATACATTGCTGGGCGAGGCTGGTTTTCAGAAAGGGATGAAGCTCTATTTCGAACGCCATGACGGCGATGCGGTAACGGTTGAGGATTTCCGCAACGCCATGGCCGATGCCAACGGTATTGATCTGGCGCAGATGCACAACTGGTATGTGCAGTCGGGTACGCCGACACTTCAAATTGAAACCGAATACGCCGCCGCCAGCCAGACGTATTATTTGCACTGCAAGCAGAGCTTGCCGAAGCAGGAGGAAGCGTTCAAACCGCTGTTAATACCGATTAAAATGGCATTGCTGGCGGCAAGTGGTGAGGCTATGCCGCTGACGGTGCAAAATGCCGCCGCGCAAATCATGCCGCAAAAAACTCAACAGGCCGGGTCTGAGGTACTACTGGTGATGCGTGAAGCGCAGCAGACGTTTGTGTTTGAAAGGGTGGCTGAGGAGCCGACGCCTTCCTTGCTGCGCGGATTCAGTGCGCCGGTCAATCTGCAGTTTGCCTATAACGATGCACAGCTCAGTTTGCTGGCTCGCGCCGACAGCGATCCTTTTGCGCGTTGGGAGGCGTTTCAGACCCTGGCGATGAACGAGGTGAAACGCAATATCGAACGTTTTGAAGCGCAACAGCCACTGGTGGTTTCCGAGGCGATGATCAACGCGTTTGCCGGTGTGCTGCAGGATCAGGACGCAGACCGGGGATTGGTGGCATTGACCTTGCCGATGCCTGATCTGACCTATATCGGCGAGCAGTATAGACAAATCAATGTGGAAGCGGTGTATACCGTGCAGCGTTGGCTAAAGCGCGAGTTGGCGCAACGTTTCGAGGCGCCGTTATTGGCGCTTTATGAGCAGTTAAATGCGCAGAGTCGCGGCGAGTATTGCTATGAAAAAACCGCGATTGCCACGCGTAAATTGAAAAATGTGGCCTTGGGTTACTTGTTGTTGCTCGAATCGCACGCCGAGCTGGCGGAAGCGCAGTTTAATGCCGGCCAAAATATGACCGATGTATTGGCGGCACTGGAAAGTTTAAGTCATACCGAGCATGAAGCTAGATCGCGCTGTCTGGTGCGCTTCTACACGCAGTGGCGACATGATCCATTGGTGTTGGACAAGTGGTTTGCTCTGCAGGCCGGTTCGCATCATCTTCATGCGCTGGAGCATGTTAAGGCGCTGGTTGAGCATGCGGACTTCCACTACGAAAATCCTAACAGGGTACGCAGTGTGCTAGGGGTCTTCGGGCGCCTGAATCTGCTTGGCTTTCATCGTGCCGATGGTGCCGGTTACGCTTTCCTGGCCGAACAGGTCATCAAACTGGATAAGCTCAATCCGCAGGTGGCAGCGCGCATGGTCGCACCATTCACCCATTGGAAACGTTACGATGCATCGCGTCAGCAGCATATGCAGCAGGCGTTACAGAGCATTATGGCGGTCAAAGGACTCTCCAAGGATGTTTTTGAGATCGTCTCGAAGTCGTTGAAATCATAAGTTTGATTAAGAGAGAGCTTTGCACGAGATGGCTACACGAATAAAAATGGTTAAAAATAGCCTGATTTTTCTCGACTTACCCCTACTGGCGTCGAGTTCTTTGTTTGTTG
>JACXUQ010000020.1 GCA_014763835.1 Thiotrichales bacterium | reverse complement strand
CAGCCAATTTTTTCCTCATTTTTATTTCGCGCCCCACTCGTGCAAAGCTCTCTAAGAGTATAACAGCCCCGCAGTGATTGTGAAATCATTGCTCAGCTTTAAGGAGTTTGAAATGCCACAATACCGTTCAAGAACCAGTACCCACGGCCGTAACATGGCCGGTGCCCGTGCTCTGTGGCGCGCCACAGGCATGGAAACGCAGGATTTTGGCAAGCCGATTATTGCTATTGCCAATTCATTCACGCAATTCGTGCCAGGGCATGTTCACCTCAAGGATATGGGGCAGTTGGTTGCGCGCGTGATTGAACAGCACGGCGGTGTCGCCAAAGAGTTCAATACCATTGCTGTGGATGACGGGATTGCGATGGGGCATGATGGTATGTTGTATTCGTTGCCATCGCGCGATTTGATTGCAGACTCCGTTGAGTATATGTGTAACGCGCACTGCGCCGACGCATTGGTGTGTATCTCCAACTGCGACAAGATTACGCCGGGTATGATGATGGCGGCAATGCGTCTGAACATTCCAACCATTTTTGTAACCGGCGGCCCGATGGAATCGGGAAAAACCGTTTTGGGTGGCGAAGGGATCAAGCTGGATCTGGTGGATGCGATGGTCATGGCCGCCGACAGCCACTGTTCGGACAGTGATGTGGAAGAGGTCGAACGCTCGGCCTGTCCGACTTGCGGTTCCTGTTCTGGGATGTTTACCGCCAACTCGATGAACTGCTTGGCCGAAGCGTTGGGCATTGCATTGCCGGGCAACGGCACGACGTTGGCAACGCACGCCGATCGCAAGCATTTGTTCGAGGAGGCAGGGCGCCGTATCGTTGAAATCACCAAGCAATACTATGAGCAGGATGACGATTCCGTTCTGCCACGTTCAATCGCCACGCTGGAAGCCTTTGAAAACGCGATGTCTTTGGATGTGGCGATGGGCGGTTCGACCAATACCATTCTGCATCTGCTGGCGATTGCTCGTGAGGCCGAAGTGAATTTCACGATGGCGGATATTGACCATATTTCCCGTCGCGTGCCTTGCTTGTCAAAAGTGGCGCCGAACTCCAAAATTTACCATATGGAAGATGTACATCGTGCCGGTGGCATTATGCGTATTTTGGGTGAACTGGAACGTGGTGACTTGCTGCATACCGATGTGGGTACCGTTCATGCCTCTACTATGGGGGCGGCACTCGAGTTGTGGGATATCCGCAGAACCGATAATCCGGCTGTGGAAAAATTCTTTAAAGCGGCTCCGGGGAACGTCCGCACGACGGTCGCTTTCAGTCAGGATAAGCGCTGGAAGGAGTTGGATAAAGATGAGAAAAACGGCTGTATCCGCAGCGTAGAGCATGCTTATACCAAAGATGGCGGTTTGGCGGTATTGTACGGCAATATCGCTCAAGATGGCTGTGTCGTTAAAACCGCAGGTGTAGACGAGGAAATTTTCAAGTTTACCGGTAAAGCACGTATTTATGAGAGTCAGGATGCGGCAGTTGCAGGTATTTTGGGAGATGAAGTCCAGGCCGGTGAAGTCGTTATTATCCGCTATGAAGGACCGAAGGGTGGTCCGGGGATGCAGGAAATGCTTTATCCGACGAGCTATCTGAAGTCGAAAGGCTTGGGTAAAGAATGTGCATTGCTAACCGACGGCCGTTTTTCAGGCGGTACATCAGGCTTGTCCATTGGACACGTTTCACCGGAAGCAGCCGAAGGCGGTAATATCGGCTTGGTAGAGAATGGCGATATCATTGAAATCGACATCCCAAACCGCACGATTAATGTAAGATTGAGCGATGAAGAGTTGGCTGAACGTCGTTTGGCGATGAAAGCTAAAGGTCGCGATGCCTGGAAGCCAAGTGCGCCACGTGCACGTAAGGTTTCTGCGGCCTTGAGAGCCTATGCGGCGATGGCAACCAGTGCAGCGTTTGGTGCTGTGCGCAATGTAGATCAAATTGAACGCAATAAATAAGTGGAGTAGGGAATGTTTGCAGATCGCTTAACCCAAGAACAACGTCAGGTTGTGTTTGACTTGGCGGCCTATATTGCGGCAGCCGACAATGATGTATCCGAGGAAGAAGTTCAGTATCTGAAAGATTTTAGCGATGCCTATGGTATTCAATATGATCTTAATAAAGCGAATATTAAGATCAGCGAGTTAATTCAGAAGCTGGACAGCAAACAGGCCAGGATTATTACCCTGCAGGAGATCATTAAAATTTCTTACAAGGACGGACACTTCGGCAAAGAGGAGCAGGACAAGGTATTTATGATCGCGCAGAAAATGGGGTTGAATGATCCGGAGTTGCTCATGCGTATTGAGAAGTGGGTGCGACAGGGCTTTGACTGGATTTACGAAGGCGAAGAGATGCTGAAGTTCTGAGATTCTACACCGCTTAGTAAGTTTGCATTATAAACCGGCGTTAGCCGGTTTTTTTGTATCTGGATTTTATCTCGCCTGCTGTTTTTTATGGCCGAATTTTAAATATACAGGCAGAGAAAGTTCGGGCAATAAAAAACCCAGCATGGTGCTGGGTTCTTTATAGAAGCGGCGGGGGATTACTCGCGGTAACCTGGGCCGTTGATTTCTAAACCATTAGAAATATAAGCTTCAAAGAACTCTAGGTTTTTAAACTCTTCGCTCTGAGCTTTGAATGGCGTAGCACGCATGTTTTTCATACAGCCAACATAACGGTTGTGAAGCGTACTCAGGAACTGATTCCCCGCACGGTATACCGGGAAGTGAGTAGTATGGCCTAAGCTAGGAGATAAAATATTCGAACGAGCCAAGCGACCAGAGTTGTAGGTGTGGCATTTAGCGCATGACAGGTTCAATTGACCACGAGGAGTCAAATAGATTTCACGGCCTTTGTTATATGCCGCTTTTGCGCCTTCGCTGTCGATTTTAACGTTAATTTGCTGACCGCGCGCTTGATAAGCTAGGTAGCCACTAACGTTTGCTAGATCACCTTTTTCCCACTTATACTCTTTGAGGCCGTTGTCTTTACGGCATTTGTTGATTGCACCTTCAAGTGTAACAACAGTATTGCTGGCATCGTCAAAGTATGGGTATTTTGCACGGATTTGTGTAACATCTGAGCCGAAGCATTTTTCAAAAACAGCTTTGTCTTTATTCCAAGCTGCTTCACCTGCATCGACTGCGTCAGTGTATGGAGGGAACTCTTCAATTGCTTCCCATTGAGACTTTTTGTCTGCTGAATAAATATATGCGCCATCTTTGTAGTCGGCAACATCAACTTTTGGCAATTTCGCCTTGAAATAGTCGACTTGCTGTGCGCGGTCTGTTTCGGGATCTACGTTAGCTGCCATAGTAGTTGTGGCAGTAACCGATACACCCAATGATAAGGCGATTAGTAACGCTTTTTTCATTCCAATCCTCCGTCCGAGAGCTCTGTTTATTTCTTTTATTATTTTATTGGGCAAATGTGTATGCCTGCCAAACAGCAGGCATACCACTTAGTAAATTACACTTTCAGTGTTTGTTCACCAGTGTCACCAGTGTTGTCAGTCAAAGAGACTTTAACTTCGTCACCACTGTTAGCGTTTAGCATGATTGCCATGTATGGGTTAGCAGAAACTGCACCAGACCAGTCAGAGTTAACTGCTTCAACACCGTTTACAGTTACTTTAACGTTGTTGATGAACTTAGCTGGGTATGGTTTACCAGTTTTTTTGTTCATACGTGCACCAGACTCCATCTCGTGCTTGATTAGTGCTTTAACTTCTGCAACGCCACCTTTTGCTTTACCACGCATTCTGATATTGATAGCCATGTTTTATCCTTTTACTAATTCTTCAGTGTGTATATAAACTTAGTGATAGTTTACGAGTGGGGATTAACCGCCACAACCACCGATAGTTACTTTAACTTCTTGTTCTGCTTTGAATAGTTTTCCGCCAGCTTTAACGATAGCGATAACATTCATTGTTTCACCCATTTTGATACGTGTAGAAACATAACCTTGAGCAGCAGCACCGAAGTTGTAAGTACAAACCAGAGGCATTGGGTTTTTGCTGGCCAAGATAGCGATAGATTCAACACCGCTCATTGAAGTAGCGTCAACAGTAACAGGAGTTACAGCACCGTTTTCAGCGATAGCTGGAGCTTTCAGTTTGATGTCGCCAGAAGCAGCTGCAGCAGCTGAACCGTATACGCTGTTTAGCGCGTCGTCAGTTGTTTTAGCTGCGAATGCTTTAGCATTCCAGTCAGCCAGAACAGTGCTTGGTGTTAGTAGACCAGCATTCACTGCTACAGCAGCTGCGCCAGTTGCAAGGGTACCTTTAAGGAAAGATCTACGTTTCATAAGGTTTTAAACTCCCGGTTAAGGTTTTGATCAATAAAAATTACAGAGTGTAGATGTAATCAACAATTTTGCTGATCTCATCATCCGTAAGGATTCCATGTTGTCCAAATGGAGGCATCATGCTGTTTGGCACAGTCTGAGTTTCAGGCGTGCCCCAAACTTTGTTGAATAACTTTTGTTTGTCAGGGTAGCGTAGCTTCATTGCGATCAATGCAGGTCCGATATTTCCTGGCAAAGCACCGTCACCCGTCATGTGGCAAGCCAAGCAGTTGCCTTTTGAACGGTCAAAAGCCAATTTCTTGCCTTGTTCAACGGGTGTCAAAGTTTTTGCGGCATCTGCAGCATTTGCAGCTACAGGCGTCATTACAACAGATGTAAGTGCTAAAGCAGTCAACAACTTCTTCATGCTAGAATTCAACATTCTTCTCCTCCTAAAGAGTTTTATTACTTTCCCGTTTATATAGTTGGTATTCGGGCTTCTTATAGTTTTGAACAAAATTTGCTCTTGGAGAGTTAGCTTACCCAGTAAAAATCGAAACGCAAGTTTTTTGCTCGAAATTCCCATAGTTTTATTTAATAAAAACTTAATAAATTCTTATGGCGCATTTCTCAATTTTCTTCTTTGTGCTTATCTTTCAATAGTTTGGCGTTATTTAGTTTGAACGCGGCTATTTTCTGTTTGAGGGTTTCGTCGCTTGGTGGTGTCTCGGTTTCTGCATTTTTGAGATAAATCTGCGTACGCTTGAGGTTGCCGATATTGAGGTAGGCTTGCGCCTCGGCTAGGTAGGCATTCGCTGTCTTATGGTGATTTTGATAAAGCATGGCCAATAGTTTATAGGGGTCATATTGGTATTTGAGGGTTGGTATTCTTGTCTCCAGAACGGCGATGGCCTTTTCCGTGTTCCCTGTCTTTTCCAGCAGTCTTGCATACTCCATTACGACCGAACTGTCTTGTGGAAACAGTTCAAGTGTCAATTCGGCTTGCTTTTGTAAGTTAAATCCCGGGCTGCTGGTTTGCAGGTTGGCTAATGCTAATAATTGAGTTTGGAATAGGCGCTGCGTCGGATTATTTTTGATGGCTTGTTGTAAGCAATCAAAGATTGGCGCTGAGATATCTGCCGTAATGTTCAAAGTGTCTGCCAGCTGCAAACTCTGCCAGTAGCACATCTGCGTTTCGCTAAGTGTCGCCGGCAGGGTGGGGTCTGCTTGCGTGCTGGTGGCTTTAAGCTTGAGTTTAATCAGGTTGAGGCTTTCTTCATCTGTCTTGAAGATGAGCGGCGGGAAGCTATAGGCTCTATTTTTGGCCTCTGCTAAACGGTGTTCCGTGACAGGGTGGGTCAACAGGATTTCAAGCGGTTTAAATTCATTGTTTCGGTATTCCTGCGCCAAGCGCCCAAAAAAGTCCCCCATTGCAAAAGGGTTGTAACCGCTCTTGTAGAGGTAGGCAATGCCGGTAAAATCGGCTTCCGATTCATGGGCGCGTGAGAATTTCAGCTGTTGTTGCATGGAGGCTCCCATGCTTCCCATGAGTACGGCCATTCCGGCTTCGGCATTCTGTGATCCGACCAGTATTGCGGCAATAAATGAGGCAAGGCTTGTCAGGTTGCTGCCGGATTGCGCTTCATAGCGTCGTGATAGATGATTCTGGGTTACGTGGGCGATTTCGTGAGCGATGACCGACGCCAGCTCGTCTTCGCTGCGTACGGCCCTGATTAATCCGGTATGGATACCTATCACGCCGTCAGGTCCCGCAAAGGCGTTGATTGACGGCTCATCGATGACGTAAAACGCGAAGTGTCGATTTTCCCCTGTCTGTTGGACGATTTTGTGTCCTATTCGACGAATGTAATTGTTAATGTCGGCATCGGAAACGATTTGGTATTCTGCATGCAATGCTGCTGTGAAAGCACGTCCGAGTTCGGCTTCTTTTTCGGGGGTATACTCGACTAAGTCGCTGGAACCGAGGTTGGGCAGTGTCTCCGCTTTTACGGATGAAATGCACAACAGGCAGGCTAACATCAGGCTTGTTGTCAGCCAAAAAGGATGGTTTGCGGTCGAAAAGCTCATCGGGTGTTTGTCGTTTGATTGATTAAAAAATAAACTGAGCAGGCCGGGTAGGGCAGGCTTGGGTGATATTTATGTTTATTATAGGGTTAAAGTGCAATCTATGGGTTATGTGATAATATAAATCCAGACTTTAGTCACTTTCATTTCTAGTGGATCGAATCAGGATGGAACGCTTGGATTTAACCGGATTGGCCTGTCCAATGCCGCTGATTAAGTTAAAAAAATACTTGGCTGAAACAGCCGGTCAGAACCGGCCTTTTCTGGTGTCGGTGTCCGACCGGGGGGCGTTGAAGGATATCCCTGCTTTTTGCTTTCAAAAAGGGCTGGCATGTCAGCTTGTCAGTGATAATCAAATAATTGAATTCCAGATTCGTGGATGAGTTTATGCATACAGAAGCCAGTTCAGACAGCTTGCCTGCCCAGTTCAGTATTATCCACTCCAAAGGTACCTTGGACTGGGCCTATGCCACCTTTATTCTGGCAAGCAGTGCGGCCGTGATGGATAAAAGGGTAGAGTTGTTTTTCAGTTTTTATGGTCTGCAGTGTCTGTTAAAAGACACGCGCGGCTTAAAAGTTTCGCCGTTAGGGCGCCCAGACATGATTATCCGAAGTCCGCACGGTCCGGACTGGTTTAAACGTATTGACTGGAACCGGGCGTTGCCGGGCATGATGTGGACGCTGCCCGGAATGGCAACACTGGTAACGCATGGTTTCAAAAAGCAGATGGCCAGGCAAGGGCAGTTGCCGATAGCGGAATTGCGCGCACTTTGCCTTGAGTTGGGGGTGAAGATGACGGCATGTCAAATGACTGTCGACCTGTTCGGTTTTGAGACGGATGACTTTATTGACGGCATCGAATTTGCCGGAGCACCTACCTATTTTGTACATACACCTGAAAGCCAGAGCCTGTTTATTTAAAAGTTGCTAATAGCGAGCTATTAGCTGCGTTTTCCGCCTCAACCAGCCAATTTTTTCCTCATTTTTATTTCGCGCCCCACTCGTGCAAAGCTCTCAGTTATTCAATTAATGTAGAGAGAAACATGTCTTACAAACCCCTCACTAAAGCCGTGCTTCCCGTTGCCGGACTAGGCACGCGTTTTTTACCGGCCACCAAAGCGATCCCCAAAGAGATGTTGACCGTCGTCGACAAGCCCCTGATTCAATATATTGTCCATGAAGCGGCTGAAGCCGGGATTACCGATATTATTCTGGTGACCCATTCGAGCAAAGGGGCGATCGAAAACCATTTTGACAAGCACTATGAGCTGGAGACCGAATTGGCGCTGCGCGGCAAGCAGGAACGTCTGCTGCCATTGCGGGAAATCACGCCGGAAGGCGTTCGTTTGGTGAGTGTGCGCCAGCCGGAAGCCTTGGGTTTAGGGCATGCCATTCTGTGCGCCTCACCGGTGATCGGCGAAGATGAACCTTTTGCGGTGCTCTTGCCGGATGTATTGATGCACCATCCGCAGAAAGGCTGTCTGGCACAAATGGTCGATACCTATCAGAAGTTGCACACCAGTATAGTGGCGCTCGAAGAGGTGCCGGACGATCAGGTCGAAAAGTATGGTATTGCCGAAGTGCAGGGACCGGATTTGCGGATTACGCGATTGGTTGAGAAGCCCAAGGTCAACGAGGCGCCGTCCAACCTGTCCGTAGTAGGACGTTATATTTTTACCCCGCGCTTGATGAGCTTGTTGAAACATACCCAACCGGGTGCCGGCGGCGAAATTCAGCTTACCGATGCAATGGATGCGTTATTGCAGGAGGAGGTGATGTTCGGGTTTGAGTTCAAAGGCGGTAAAAGCTACGATTGCGGCGACAAGCACGGTTATTTGCAGGCCAATGTTGAATATGCATTGCGCGATGCTAAGCTCGGCGATACATTTAGAGAATATCTGATGTCACTTGACTTGCAGGCGCGTTAAATCTTGCCGCATGGGGTTAGTGGTTCAACGATAAATCAGGACAGTTGAAATCAAACAGGGGGACGAATGGGGGTGCAACACAGTCAAGCGTGGATGGCCTTGCAGGAACATTGCCAGGAAGGGGCGGGTCAGCAGCATTTAAAAACGTTGTTTGCCGATGTGCATCGTGCGGAACACTTCTCCATTGAGTTGGATGAATTGTTTTTAGATTACTCCAAGAACCGCATTACCGAAGAAACCCTCTCTTTATTAACAGCCCTGGCGGAACAGCAAGCGTTGCCGGGTTGGATCAACCGTCTGCTGACCGGTGACATCGTCAATGATACTGAGGCGCGTCCGGCGCTGCATACCGCCGCGCGTGCAGCAGGTGATGGAGTGCGGGGGGTTGCCGCCGAGGTGCAGGCTGATATCGAGTTGCAGCTGCAGAAAATGGCCAAAATTGTCGACAAGATCCGTTCCGGACACTGGCGTGGATTCAGCGGCAAGCCAATTACCGATGTCGTCAATATCGGTGTCGGCGGTTCGGATCTGGGCCCTTTGATGGTCACGCATGCGTTGCAGACGATTGAGTCGCCGGTGAATTTGCATTTCATCTCTTCGATTGACGGCACGCAGACATCCAATCTATTGAACCATCTCAATCAGGAAACCACTCTTTTTATTCTCGCCTCCAAATCGTTTACGACGATTGATACCCTTTCCAATGCCGAAACCGCTAAAGATTGGCTGGAAGAGAAGATTGCTGATTCGCAAACTTTGTTGTCCCAGCATTTTCTGGGGGTCTCGACCCGCCCTGATTTAATGAGCGAATGGGGGCTTCCCGAAGAAAATCAACTGTTATTCTGGGATTGGATTGGTGGCCGCTATTCAATGTGGTCGACGATTGGTATGCCGATTGCGCTGAAAGTGGGTATGGACGGATTCAGGGAGATGCTGCAGGGCGCGCATCTGATGGATCGGCATTTCGGCACGGCCCCTTTGGCGCAGAATATACCGGTTTTAATGGGATTGATCGATATCTGGAATATCAACTTTTTGGATATTCAGGCCAAGGCCATTTTGCCGTATGACGCCCGTTTGAAGTATTTGCCGGCGTATTTTGAGCAGCTGGTCATGGAGAGTAACGGGAAATCGGTCAATCGCGCCGGTGAGCGGGTCGGCTACAAAACCTGCCCGATTTTATGGGGGGAAGTCGGGCCGAACGCACAGCATGCGTTTTATCAGCTACTGCACCAGGGTACCCAGTCTGTCATGTGTGATTTCATTGCACCGGTTGAACGCGACGATTTCAAAGCCGATTCCGCTAGCGAAAGGGATCACAGTTTGCGTTATCAGCATCAACTGGCGATGGCGAACTGTTTTGCCCAGTCACGCGTGTTGATGTTGGGGGACGCTGCCATTCCAGAGTCGATTAAGGCCAAGTTCGATTCACCTTTCAAGCATTATCCCGGCAATCAGCCTTCCAATACGATTTTGCTAAAAACCATTTCACCCAAAACCTTGGGAATGTTGGTGGCGCTGTATGAACATAAGACCTTTGTGGAAGCGGTCATCTGGGAGATCAATCCGTTCGACCAGTGGGGGGTAGAGCTTGGCAAGCTGATCGCCAAAGAAACGCACGCAGCCATTAACGATGTTTCTTTATCCGAGGCCTTTGATTCATCCACCCAAAACCTGATTAAGAGGATTGCAAAATGAAAGTATCGGTATTCGGTTGCGAATTGAGCGGGCTGGTGACGGCCGGTGCCCTGGCTCAAACCGGTAATCAGGTACTGGCCTTGCCGATAGGCGTGGTCAAGGTGGATGATTTGAAGCGCGGTGTGTTGCCGCGCAATGAGCCGGGATTGGATGGTCTGTTGCAATCGCAGGTTGAAGAGGGGCGTTTGCAGTTTGAAGGTGACTGGAAAAAAGGCGTTGCCCATGGTGAGGTGCTGATTTTGAGTATGCCCTCTTGGCGTCTTGAACGCGCCGAAGAGGTTATTAAAACCATTGGCGAACAGGCCAGAGGGGACGTGCTTGTGGTGAATCAAAGCTCATTTCCGATCGGAACTGCAGATCGTTTCGAGGCGCAAATCAAGCTGGCATTTGCGCAGCGTGGTTTGGTGGCCAAAGTGGCAGTAGTGGCCATGCCGGAATTTATCAGTGAGGGTTCGGCCATCAGCGACTTCGTCAAGCCGGATCGCATTATTTTGGGAAGTCATGATCCGCAAGCGATTCAACAGGTGCGTGATTTGATGCGGCCATTCAATCGTGTCATCGATCAATTTAAAGTCATGAGTACGCGTGCCGCCGAATACACCAAGTATGCGGTGAATGCGCTTTTGGCAACGCGTATCAGCTTGATTAACGAGCTGGCCAATAACGCCGAGCATTTCAATATCGATATGGAAGAGGTGCGCCAGGGGTTGGGGTCGGATCATCGTATCGGCTTCAACTACCTTTATCCAGGCTGCGGTTTTGGTGGGCCGAGCTTTGCTGCCGATGTCAAAAATCTGGTCGGTACGTTACAGAGCAAGGGTTATGATGCCGACCTGCTGAAAGCTGTACTCAGCAATAACGAAATCCAGAAAGAAGTCCTGTTTCGCAAGGCGTGGCGCTTTTTTGATACGCGCTTGAAGGGGCGTAAAATTGCCGTGTGGGGACTGTCTTTCAAGCCTAATACCTCTACGGTCGAAAATGCACCCAGTTTGAAGACCATCGAGGCGTTCGTAGAGCAAGGCGCTGTTGTGAAAGGCTATGACCCAAAAGCCATGAAAGATTTTGCTGCCCACTGGCATCATTCGGAAGGTTTGGAGCTGGTAAATGATATGTATGAGGCGTTGGAAGACGTAGATGCTTTGCTGATTATGACCGAGTGGAAAGCGTTCTGGAACCCGGACTTTAAACGCATGAAGCAGCTGATGCGCAAGCCGGTGATTTTTGACGGACGCAATATCTATGAACCGGATCGCGTCATGGAACGTGGATTCCGATACTTTGGTGTCGGGCGCGGTGAGATTGTCTGAGCGGTTTGATTCGCTAATAACGCCACGCTCGGTTTATTGCCGAGCCTAAAAAAGAGTAGAATAGCAGCCGTCTGCTTATTTCACATTTAAATTAGTTGAAAGAGAGTTTTATGAAACCGTTTGAACGTGGCATTTATTTACTGCCCAACTTGATGACAACCGCGGCCCTGTTTGCCGGCTTCTATGCTGTCATAGCCGGAATGCAGGGACATTTCGAGGCGGGTGCCATCGCCATTTTTGTGGCGATGATTTTCGACGGTCTGGACGGTCGTGTGGCACGAATGACCAACTCCACCAGTGCGTTTGGCGCCGAATATGACAGTCTGTCCGATATGGTTTCTTTCGGCCTGGCGCCGGCATTGCTGATTTACCAATGGGCCTTGCAGGATTTTGAAAAACTGGGGTGGGTCATCGCGTTTATCTATACGGCAGCTGCGGCCTTGCGCCTGGCGCGCTTCAATACCCAGGTGGGGATTGCCGATAAACGCTATTTTCAGGGCTTGCCAAGCCCGGCCGCCGCCGCCTTGTTGGCCGGACTGGTGTGGATGGTCGAAACCAATCAGATGCAGCATGCCAGCGTGCCGTTTGCCGCGCTCTTGTTAACTCTGTTTGCCGGCGTCATGATGGTCAGCAATGTGCGTTTCAGCTCCTTCAAGGAGTTGAATCTGAAAGACAAGGTACCGTTTGTGACCTTGATTCTGATTGTATTGGTGGCGGTGGTCATCACCTTGAAGCCGGCAATGTTCCTTTTCCTGATTTTTTTGGTTTATGCGATCTCCGGTCCGACGATGACGTTGCTTGCATTGAGGAAAACCCGCGAACTGCGCAAGCAGCATAAAAAGGAGGCGGTGGAGAGTACGTTTGCAAGCGCCGAGGAAAAAGCCGCAGAAAAAACTCAACAGGCCACCCCTGATAACGGATCAGAAGAGAAACACTGAAGATGAAAGAACAAGTCATTATTTTTGATACCACTTTGCGCGACGGCGAGCAGAGCCCCGGCGCTTCCATGACCAAAGAAGAAAAGGTGCGTATTGCCAAACAGCTCGAAAAGCTGCGGGTCGATGTGATCGAAGCCGGTTTTCCGGCGGCAAGTATCGGGGATTTTGAATCGGTCAAGGCGGTGGCCAGCGTGGTAAAAGACAGTACTGTCTGCGGTTTGGCGCGCGCAGTGGAAAACGATATTATGCGTGCCGGCGAGGCCATCAAGCCGGCTAATTCCGGGCGTATCCACACCTTTATTGCGACCTCGCCGATTCATATGGAAAAGAAATTGCGTATGACGCCGGATGAGGTGGTGGAGCGCGCGGTCTGGGCGGTCAAAAAGGCGCGAAACTATACCGATAATGTTGAGTTCTCGCCGGAAGATGCCGGACGTTCCGAGCCGGATTTCCTGTGCCGCGTGATTGAGGCGGTGATAGACGCTGGCGCAACGACCATCAATATTCCCGATACGGTGGGTTATAACGTGCCGGACCAATTCGGCGCTTTGTTCAAGACATTGATTGAGCGAATTCCTAATTCCGATAAGGCAATTTTTTCGGCGCACTGCCATAACGATTTGGGGTTGGCGGTGGCCAACTCGTTGGCGGCGGTGCAGAATGGCGCGCGTCAGATCGAATGTACCATCAACGGTTTGGGTGAACGCGCCGGTAATACGGCGTTGGAAGAGGTGGTTATGGCCATCAAGACGCGTCAGGATATCTTTGCGGTGGATACGCGTATCAATACCCGCGAAATTCTGGCGGCGTCCCGACTGGTGTCGGGTATCACCGGGTTTGCGGTACAGCCCAACAAGGCGATTGTCGGTGCCAATGCGTTCTCGCATGAATCGGGTATTCATCAGGATGGCGTACTCAAACACCGCGAAACTTATGAAATCATGCGTGCCGAAGATGTGGGCTGGACCACCAACAAAATGGTGTTGGGCAAGCACTCCGGGCGCAATGCGTTCCGCAGCCGTTTGGAAGAGTTGGGGATCACCTTTGAAACCGAGCAGGATTTGAATGACGCTTTTGGCCGCTTCAAAGAGTTGGCTGACCGCAAACACGAAATTTACGACGAAGATTTGCAGGCATTGGTGACTGACAGTTCCGCCGAACGTGCCGAAAATGAAACCTATCGTCTGGTGTCGCTGAAAGTGGCGACCGAAACCGGTGAGCGTCCGCATGCCGAAGTGACCCTGTGGGTGGACGGCGAAGAAAATTCGGCGCGTGCCGATGGCGGCGGGGTGGTCGATGCGACCTTCAAGGCGATTGAAAGTCTTGTCAAATCCGGTGCGACGCTTGAGCTTTACTCCGTCAGCAACGTCACTAACGGCACGGACTCGATGGGAGAGACCTCGGTACGCCTGGAATTGGCTGGGCGTATCGTCAACGGTCAGGGCGCGGATACGGATATTGTCACCGCTTCGGCTAAAGCCTATATTAATGCGCTCAACAAGTTGCTGGCAGGCAATGCCAAGGCGCATCCGCAAGCACCGGTATAAGTTCAGTCGTGGTCAAATTCTCTTCCGAACTGTTTGTGCAACTCGGCGGCCAGGTCTGGCTGACCCGGCCTGCTGAGTTTTGGCAAACACAAAAAATCGCTTCATCGAGAGATGCTTCTCACCTGAACTCTGAGCCGGTTTTGGAGAGGAGTCCGTTTGGCATGATGCCTTCCGGTCGTTTTGCCACTGAACCTGCCGGATTGGTGTTGATCGGCAGCGGCTTGAATGCCATCTGGGAGAACGACGAGCTGCCGGAATGGCAGCTTTGGCTGAATATCTGCCGTGCATTTGGCTGGTCGGAAGAGCAGGTGAGCTATTACGATACTGAGGTGCTGAGTTCCGAAGAGGCGGTTTTTACGACCTTGGAGGAGATTATGGCGTTCGATGTCGAGCAGGTGTTGTCCATGGCGCCGGATCATGCCCTGTCGGAGCAATTGGCCGAAGGCTTTGCGGTGTTGGCTGTGCCCAGTTTAAGTGAGATGCTGGCCGATCCTTACGCCAAGCGCGATTTCTACGAAACGCTGATGCGTGCCCAGTTTTAATTTTCCCTTCTTTTTGACATTTCAGATTGTTTTAAGTTAATTGCATTATGTTGGAATTGAATTACCTGCGAAATATGCAGGAAAGTGACCTTGATTGGGTGTTGCAGATTGAGCAGCAGGCCTACGATTTTCCGTGGAGCCGGCAGGGTTTTGAGAACAGTCTGGATCAGGGTTTGAACTACATTTTCTGCAATGCCGACGGCGAGGATATTGGCTATGCTTGTGTGCTGACCGTATTGGATGAAGCACATTTGCTGAATCTCTGCATTGCGCCGAAATTTCAAGGCAGGGGTTTAGGTAAGCAGGCGTTGCAAAAACTGCAGGGCAAGCTCAAGGAGAGCGACTTCAATATCATGTTTCTAGAGGTCAGGGTGTCGAATGACGCGGCGCTGAAAGTCTACGAGCGTTGCGGATTTAACCGTGACGGCGTGCGTCCGAATTATTACTCGTGTCATGAATGGGATGAGGCAAAAGGCGCCTTGATTGAGACCAAAGAGGACGCGATTCTGATGTCGTGCCCTCTTTGAAAGTGACCGGCTAAAAAAGTGAACAGGCCGGGTTATTTGCGCAGTTCGGCCGGAATGGTTTTGGCCAGGGTTTGCGCCATCTCTTTATACAGTTTTGGATTGGCGACCAGAATGTTGCCACTTTGCAGATAGTTTTCCCCGCCCATAAAATCGGTGACCAGTGCGCCGGCCTCTTTGGCAATCAGCGCACCCGCAGCGATATCCCAAGGTTTCAGATTGAATTCCCAGTAACCGTCCACGCGACCGCACGCCGCGTAGGCCAAATCCAGCGCCGCGGAGCCGGCGCGGCGGATGCCGGCGGTGGATTGCATAAAGCTTTTCAAACTTGCCATGTAGCTGTCGAGATAGCTGAAATCGTGGTACGGGAACCCGGTCGCCAGCAGGGCGTTATCGAGGGTTTTCTGCTCACTCACACGGATGCGGAAATTATTGAGTTTGGCGCCACTGCCACGGCTGGCACTGAACATCTCGTCACGCACCGGGTCGTAAATGACGCCGTGCATCAGTTTGCCTTTCTCTTTAATTGCAATGGATACCGCAAATTGTGGGAACTGGTGTAAAAAGTTGGTGGTGCCGTCCAGCGGGTCGATAATCCATTCAATGTCGGATTTGCTGTTTTTGGCTGGATTTTTGCCGCTCTCTTCTGCGAGGATGTGGTGGTCGGGGTAGTATTTGCGGATGGTCTGGATAATCGCTTGCTCCGCCTCCTTGTCGACTTCGCTGACGTAGTCGTTCTTGCCTTTGTGCTCAATATTGAGACGATCGATGTTGTCCAGATGGTGCATGATTTTTTGACCGGCACTGCGGGCGGCTAGAATCGCGATATTGAGTAAAGGATGCATGGCGGAGTTCCTGTTTTGCGTGTTTTTTATTGTTAAAGAGAGCAAGGGTGCGAATTTTGACGGCTAAGGCGTTAAAATAGCGCAGAAAAATATTATAACGGAAAATAACATGATTGAAGAGAGTGGCAAGCAAGATTCTGATGTAAGACAGGCGTATTTTGACAATTACAGTCTGCACCCCGGCCTGTCCAAAATCCGAGTCGTGCTGGTGGAAACGTCGCACCCGGGCAATATCGGGGCGGTGGCGCGTGCCATGAAAAATATGGGGTTGAGCCGTCTGGTTTTGGTTTCACCCAAGCAATTTCCCAGTCAGGAGGCGTCGCAGCGCGCCTCCAGTGCCGCCGATATCTTGAATAATGCCCAAGTGGTCGCTACATTGGATGAGGCGGTGAAAGGTGCAAAATTGGTCGTGGGGGCGAGTGCCCGGTTACGCAAAGTCGCCTGGCCGCAGCTGAATGTACGCGAAACGGCAAAGCTGGCTCTGCAAACTGCTGAGGAAGGCGAGATTGCCATGGTGTTCGGTCGGGAGGACTCCGGTTTGAGTAACGCTGAACTGGATAAATGCCATTATTTGGCGCACATTCCAAGCAATCCGGTCTATAGTTCCCTTAATCTGGGGCAGGCCGTGCAGGTGTTTGCCTACGAGTGTCTGATGGCTGCCGATTTGCAACGCGAGCATAGCAAGGGGTATCGCCATAAACTGGCCACGGCGGATCAGATGGAAGGGTTTTACGATCATATGTACCAGACGTTGCAGGATATAGAATTTCTGGATCCGGCCAAAAATGCGCGTTTTATGCGCCGTATGCGCCGACTGTTTAACCGTGCGCAATTGGATGTGAAAGAGATTGATATTCTGCGTGGCATTCTGTCCGCCGCACAGAGACAGGCGGAACGCGCCAAAAAAGATGAATAGAGAGAGGTTTGAGGGTGTTTAAGCGAATTAGATCGGACATCCAGTGTGTCTTTGAACGAGACCCTGCAGCACGTAATACGTTTGAGGTATTGACCACTTATCCCGGATTGCATGCGATCTTATGGTATCGGGCAGCGCATTTTTTATGGAATAAGCGTCTCAAGTGGCTGGCGCGCTTTATTTCGACTGCGGCGCGCTGGTTTACCGGCATTGAAATCCATCCGGCCTGTAAAATTGGCGAGCGCCTGTTTATTGACCATGGCATGGGGGTGGTCATTGGCGAGACGGCCGAAATCGGCGATGACTGCACGCTCTATCATGGCGTGACCCTGGGCGGGACCACTTGGCAGAAAGGCAAGCGCCATCCGACGTTGGGTGATCGTGTGGTTGTGGGTGCCGGCGCGAAGGTGTTGGGGCCGATTACGGTCGGCAATGATGCACGTATCGGTTCCAATGCGGTGGTGGTCAAAGAGGTGCCGGAGGGGCGCACGGTAGTCGGTATTCCCGGGCGGATTGTCGAGCCTAACAAGTCGGAAACGCTTAAACGTCGTGAAAAGATGGCGGAAAAAATCGGTTTCGATGCCTATGGGGTCAAGCAGGATGTGACTGATCCGGTGGAAAAAGCGATTTACAGTTTGTTGGATCATATTCAGGTGCAGGATGAGAAGCTGGAAAAAATGGCGCAGGAGTTGCGTCGTTTGGGGGGCGAGTCGATCGATATGCATCTGCCTAAGCTGGACGATGTTGTGTTGGAGCCGAGTGATCCGGAGCAGGCGGCGCATTTGAGGCATGCGAAACACAAGGGTGATTAAAAAGAATCATATGCCCATAAGATAGCCTTATTTCAATACTTGAGTTAAATGCAAGGTTATTATATACTTTTAGCCATTCATTTAACGTGGGAATAAAACAATGAAGTTGACATCAAAAGGGCGTTATGCCGTTACAGCGATGATTGATATTGCGTTAAATCAACAGCATGGGCCAATCACGTTGTCGTTGATTTCAGAGCGTCAGGGTATCTCGCTGTCTTATTTGGAGCAGTTGTTTGCCAAACTCAAGAAAGCGGATCTGGTGGCAAGTGCGAGAGGACCGGGCGGCGGTTACCGTTTGAGTCGTCCTGCCGATGAGATTTCAATCAGCGATATTATTCATGCGGTCGACGAGGTGATTGATGCACGTAAATGCGGCGGTAAGGCCAATTGTCATGGCGGTGATCAGTGTTTGTCGCACGAATTGTGGAGTGATTTGAGTATTTTGATTGACTCCTTCCTGGGGAATATTACACTGCAATCCTTGCTGGACAAAAAGCATTCAAATATTAAAGAAATTAAATTCGCCTAAGGGATTAGGTATTTAAGGGGTGAGAGATGGCCGTTACTTTAACAGAGGCAGCAGCACAACGTGTGAAGAATATGATTGCCAAGCGTGGGTCGGGTTTGGGGCTGCGCGTGGGCACTAAGGTCAGTGGGTGCGCCGGTTTTGCTTATGTCGTGGACTATGCCGATGAAATTAAAGAAGACGATGCCGTGTTTGATTCCTTCGGTGTCAAGGTTGTGGTCGATCCTAAAAGTCTGGCTAATATCGATGGCATGCAAATCGATTACGTCAAAGAAAGTCTGCTCAACGAAGGTTTTGATTTCAAAAACCCTAACGTCAAAGATAGTTGCGGCTGTGGAGAGTCCTTTACAGTCTGAGTTTTAGGCGGCAATTCAAGCGGTTGACCCCAGTTTGAGCTGGGGTTTTGTTTTTATGCAGTACGCCATAATAATTGTTAGAATAATGCGATTATTTTTTAAGGGA
>JACXUQ010000285.1 GCA_014763835.1 Thiotrichales bacterium | reverse complement strand
CGCTACGCGAAAGAGGTGATGCGCAGAATGTATCAAACCTGTCGCATCGCCGTAGCTTTTAATCTATTGGATGCCCGCAATCAGTGGGTGCAGACACGTCCCGATCTGCAGAGTTTTGCGCCGCTGGAGATTGTCGATTATTGCCGCACGTTTGCCTCGAAAGTGACTTGGCGTGACGGTTATTTGGATAACGATTTCACGGTGTTTTTATACAAAAGGTGACACGATGCGTTTGGGTGTGGATTTGGGTGGAACCAAAATCGAGATAATTGCCTTGAATGAACAGGGCGGGGTAGAGCATCAGCAGCGGGTGGCTACGCCCAAGGGCGATTATGCCGCCACGGTTGAGGCGATAGCGGATTTGGTCGAAGAGGCCGAAGCGATTTTGGGGCAGCATGGAACGGTGGGTGTGGGCATTCCGGGAGCGGTGTCGCACAAGACCGGCCGCGTTAAAAACGCCAATTCGACCTGGTTGATTGGTGAGGATTTGCAGGGAGATCTGCAACGTCGTTTGCAGCGTGAGGTGCGGCTGGCCAATGACGCCAACTGTTTTGCCCTGTCCGAGGCGACGGACGGCGCGGCGCAGGGCGCGCAAGTGGCGTTTGGGGTGATTATCGGAACCGGCTGCGGTGGCGGAATCGTCGTCAACGGCCGGATTCTTAACGGAGTCAATGCCATTGGTGGCGAGTGGGGGCATAATCCTCTGCCTTGGGCATTGCCGCACGACGCCTGTTTGCCTTGTTACTGCGGTTTGAATGGCTGCAATGAAACCTTTTTATCCGGCAGCGGCTTGCAGGCGCATTTTGTTGCGCGCGGCGGACGTGCCATGCAGGCGCAACAGATTGTCGCCTTGGCCCGACAGGGGGATGAAAAAGCCTCGCAGTTGATGCGCGACTATTACCGTTGGTTGGCGCAGGGATTGGCGAGCGTGATTAACCTGATTGATCCGGATGTGATTGTATTGGGCGGCGGGATGTCGAATATCGCGGAGATTTATGAAGAGGTGCCGAAACTGTGGCAACAGTGGGTGTTTAGCGATCGGGTCGATACCCAGCTGGTGGCGCCCAAATACGGCGATGCCAGTGGGGTGCGCGGAGCGGCCTGGCTGTGGTGAAAGCCGTCGACCCGGCCTGTTGACTTTTTTAGCGGCTTAAAGCCAGCCTTTCCATTTGAAAAACAGAATCTGCAGAATCACGGCCAGTGTCAAGGTGCCGCTAACGAATAAAAAAGCGTAAGGATTTTCCGCACCGGGAATGCCGGCCACGTTAATGCCGAGCAGGCCGGTCACAAAACCGAGCGGCAGGAAAATCGCCGCGACAATCGCCAGCATATACATACGCTGGTTGAGTTCTTCCGAGGCGTGGTTCAACAGTTCTTCATGGGTGACCGCGGCGCGTTCCCGTACTGCATCAATGTCTTCAATGTGGCGAATCAGCCTGTCGCTGATTTCGCGCAGTTGCAGGCGGTGAATGTCTTCCAGCCAACTGACTTTTTCGATTTGCAGTCTGAGTAAAGCTTCGCGTTGCGGCGCCAGATAGCGGCGCAGTGCAATGGTCTGGCGGCGTAGATTGGAGAGGTCACGGCGCAGTGAGGACTGTGATTCGCTCAGGGTGTTTTCTTCCAGTTCCGCCATGTCGTCTTCAAACTGGTCGACGGTCGCGCCCATTCGCCACACCAGGCGGTCACACAAATCCACGAGCCATTCGGCGGTACTGCTGACACCTTGGTGGTTCAGGAGGAAATTGTGCAGGTCTTCCACCGACAGCAGTTTGCGTCGGCCGGTAGTGATGATGCGGTTGTGTTCGATCCAGATACGGATGGAAACCATGTCATCCGGTGCGGCACCGGGGTTGTGGTTGATACCGCGCAATGCTACCAGCAGGCCATCGCCAATCGCATGGCTACGAGGGCGCGTTTCTTCGGTGAGTAAAGCCTCACTGATCAATGGATCAAGGCCGCTATGTTCTTTAAACCAGGTTTGCGTTTCTGTTGAGGAGTAATCGAAATGCAGCCATAGAATCCCTTGGTCTGGTTGCCAGTGCTGCGCCGCTTGCCAGCTAATCGGGCTGGCTCCGCCTTGGCCGTCAAGCAGCAAGGCATGTTTAAGACCGGTGAACTCGATGTTGTGCATACTGGATCCAAGGGGTTGTTTACAGCGATTGTGGAAACTTTTTGGCCGTGAGTCAAGTTTTAGCGGTGAGTTGCGGTATTTAGAATGTTGGTTTTGACGTAAAATAGCCCATTAATTTTGGGGTTTTTTGTTGTGCGTTATTCTGCCTATAATGAAAGTGATTTTTACAGGTAACGTGCGTTTAAGCCGTGTTGATGATAAAAAACGGTTTGAATGTTTTTGGGGGACCTTATAATGCAGCGCGTTTAAGGTTTTAAATATTCAGG
>JACXUQ010000019.1 GCA_014763835.1 Thiotrichales bacterium | reverse complement strand
CTTGCTAATAGCGAGCTATTAGCTGCGTTTTCCGCCTCAACCAGCCAATTTTTTCCTCATTTTTATTTCGCGCCCCACTCGTGCAAAGCTCTCATTAAAGCGGTATCAGCACTCAATAATATGAACTGCCAGCCCACCAAGGGAGGTTTCTTTGTATTTGTGTGACATCTCCAGCCCGGTCTCTTTCATCGCCTTGATGCAGCTGTCGAGCGGCATAAAGTGTTCGCCGTTGCCGCGCAGCGCTAGTGAGGCCGCCGCATAGGCTTTGATGGCCCCGAAGCCGTTACGTTCAATGCACGGAATCTGCACCAGGCCCATCACCGGATCGCAGGTCATGCCCAAGTGGTGTTCGAGTGCGATTTCCGCGGCGTTTTCAATCTGTTCGGGCGTGCCGCCGCGAATCGCGCAGAGTCCCGCCGCCGCCATCGCCGAGGCTGATCCCACTTCTCCCTGACAACCGACTTCGGCCCCGGAGATAGAGCTCATGTGTTTGATCAGCCCGCCGATGGCGGCGGCGGTGAGCAGGAATTCGCGGATTTTCTCAGCAGGTGTGCGGTGGTGTTTCACGTAGTAATAGAGTACGGCCGGAATGACGCCGGCCGCGCCGTTGGTGGGTGCGGTGACCACGCGATGGCCGGCGGCGTTTTCTTCATTAACCGCCATCGCATAGGCGCACAACCAGTCGTTGACGGTGGTTTCCGGATCATCTTCAATCTGCGCCAGAAGCGCTTTGGCACGGCGCTTCACTTTTAAACCGCCGGGCAAAATGCCTTCGGTTTTGAGGCCGGATTCCACGCAGTCGCGCATGGCTTGCCAGATGCGATCCAGCCGGGCAGTGAGTTCGTTTTCGCTGTAGCGGGTCAGTTCATTGGCCAATTTCATCTGGGCAATCGAAAGATCGTTTTGCTTGGCCATGGCAAGCATCGACTTGGCGGTGTCGAATGGATAAGGACTATCGGCTACCGGCTCAATGAAAGCGGTTTCGCTAGCGTTTTGCAACTGTTGTTTCGTGGTGATAAAACCGCCGCCAATCGAAAAATAGGTCTCTTCCAACACACTGCGGCCGGTGCTGTCGAACAGATGGAAAATCAGGCCGTTCGGGTGTTCTGGGAGCGGCTCGCCAAAATCGAATTCGATGTTTTCGGGCACCTTGAAGGCAACCTGATGGCCGGCGCAATCAAGCTGCCGGCGTGTACTTAGCTGTTCAACCAGATCGCTGACGTTGAGGCCATGCAGATTTTCCGCTTCATAGCCGTGCAAGCCCAGAATCACCGCACGGTCGGTAGCGTGCCCTTTGCCGGTATAGGCCAGTGAGCCTTTTAAAATGCAGTGAATCCGCCACTCTGCCGGTTCCCGGTTTTGCAGAGTGACTTCAACCGTTCGCAGGAATTGTCTGGCGGCAATCATGGGGCCGATGGTATGCGAACTGGAAGGGCCTATGCCGATCTTGAAGAGTTCCAAGGCACTAATAAACATGGGGTTTTACCGTTGTGTTGTCTTGCTTTATGCATCATAGACACAGTTGTGCCGGCATGCAAAGCAAAAAACAGCCGGCCTGTCACCCCATGTCGATTTGCGGGAGGGAATAGGCGTTTCATTTGATTAAAACAGGCCGAGTGGCGGCGGATTTGATGCTATAATTTCCCCATTTTTAAAACTGAACAGGCCGGGTATTTGCCGGTCTTTTTGCCAAATTTAGACAGGTTTTTGAACAGATGAGCGACAAGGTTAAAGCCGACAGCGTGGAACGTCCCGTGAATTTTATCCGTAATATCATTAACGACGATCTGGCGAATCATAAGCACCAGAGCATCTACACGCGTTTTCCGCCGGAACCGAACGGTTATCTGCATATCGGCCACGCTAAGTCCATCTGTCTGAATTTCGGTTTGGCGTTGGATTACGACGGCAAATGCAATCTGCGTTTTGACGACACCAACCCGGCCAAGGAAAACCTGGAGTATGTGGAATCCATTAAACGCGATGTGGCTTGGTTGGGCTTTGAATGGGAGGGCGAGCCGCGTTACTCGTCCAACTATTTTGACCAGTTCTATGCCTATGCGGTCGAGTTGATCAACAAAGGCTTGGCGTATGTCTGCTTCCTCAATGCCGAGGAAACGCGTGAGTACCGTGGTAGTTTGACCGAACCGGGCAAGGACAGCCCTTACCGCGATACGTCACCGGAAGAGAATCTGGCGTTATTCGAGAAGATGCGCGCAGGCGGATTCAAAGAGGGCGAGTGTGTATTGCGCGCCAAGATCGATATGGCCTCATCCTTTATGTGTATGCGTGACCCTACGCTGTACCGCGTGCGTTTTGAGCACCACCACCAAACCGGCGACCAATGGTGCATCTACCCGATGTACGATTTTGCGCACTGTATTTCCGATGCCATCGAGGGCATTACCCATTCGCTGTGTACACTGGAGTTCCAGGATAACCGCCGTCTGTATGACTGGGTGTTGGATAATCTGGACGATTTCAATAAGCCTGACCGTCCGCATCAGTATGAGTTCTCGCGTCTGAATCTGGAATACACGGTCATGTCCAAGCGTAAGCTGCACCAGTTGGTGGACGATAAACTGGTAGAAGGCTGGGACGATCCGCGCATGCCGACCATTTCAGGGATGCGTCGCCGCGGTTATACGCCGGCGGCGATGCGTGACTTTGCCGAACGCATCGGCATTTCCAAAGTCGATAGCATGACCAGCATGAATATTCTGGAAGCGGCAGTCCGTGATGACCTTAACGTGGTAGCGCCGCGTACCATGGGCGTCATTGAGCCGGTCAAAGTTATTATTGAAAACTATGAGGAGAACGCGCCGGAGTCGATTCAAGCGCCGATGCATCCGCAAAACGAAGCCATGGGCAAACGCGAAATTTTCTTTGGCCGCGAGCTGTTTATCGACCGTGCCGACTTCGCTGAAGTGGCGCCGGATAACAAGTTCCAGCGTCTGGCACTGGATAAGGAAGTACGTCTGCGTAACGCTTATATCATCAAAGCGGTACGTGCCGATAAGGATACAGACGGTAATATCACCACCATTTATTGCACCTACGATCCAGAAACGTTGGGTAAAAACCCGGCCGACGGCCGCAAGGTCAAAGGCGTTATCCATTTCGTCGAGGCAACCAAGGCGGTGCCGGCGGAATTCCGCATTTACGACCGTCTGTTCACCGTGCCGAACCCGGGCAAAGCGGATGATTTCGAGAGTGTGCTGAACCCCGATTCGTTGGTGGTGAAACATGGTTTTGTCGAGCCTGGATTGGCCGATGCGCCGGTGGAAGTGGCTTACCAGTTTGAGCGCGAAGGCTATTTCTGCCGCGATAACAAGGCGGAAAACTTGGTGTTCAACCGCACGGTGGCGTTGCGCGAAACCTGGAATAGTTAAGCCAACGGGGTGTCTGTTTTGAGTAATGGATGCCTTGTTTGAATAAAACCACGAAGAGCACGAATGCCACGAAGATTCTAAATGGGTTTTAGAAATACTTGGTGCTCTTCGTGTCCTCTGTGGTTCTAAATTACCCGCGTCTTCTTTAGAGAGAATCTTATGTCACTGAGTTTTGCCGATCTTCCCATCCCCGCTTCACAGCTGGAGAACCTGCAGGCCCTGGGTTATGTGCAGATGACCGACATCCAACGTGCCGCTTTGCCGCTGGCAATGGCCGGCATGGATTTGATTGCGCAGGCCAAAACCGGCAGCGGTAAAACCGCCGCTTTCGGCATTGCCATGCTCGACAAGATCGATCCCAAGAACCTTGCCGTGCAAGGGTTGGTGATCTGCCCGACGCGCGAGTTGAGCACGCAGGTAGCCGAAGAACTACGCCGTTTGGCGCGTTTTCAGCCGAACGTCAAAATCGTGGTGCTGTGCGGCGGTGTGCCGATGCGGCCGCAGATCAGCTCGCTGGAACATGGCGCGCATATTGTCGTGGGGACGCCGGGGCGTCTGAAAGACCATATTTTGAAAGGTCACTTGCAACTCGATCAGGTGCATACGCTGGTGTTGGACGAGGCGGATCGCATGTTGGAAATGGGCTTTAAGCAGGAGATGGTGGAAATCATCGGCTATACCCCGAATACGCGCCAGACCTCGCTGTTTTCGGCGACCTTTCCGGATGATATCGAGTACATCAGCCGCCGATTCCAGAAAAATCCGCGCCAGGTGACGGTGGAGGTGCAGCATGATCTGGAGACCATCGACCAGCAATTCTATCTGTGCCATCACAAGGACAAACTGCCGAGTCTGGCGCGTTTGCTGGCCTACAACGATTTTGAGCACGGCATGATTTTCTGCAATACCAAAGCCTTGGCGCAGGAGGTCACCGACTACCTTAACGACAAAGGTTTCAGTGCCTTGGCGTTGCATGGCGATATGGAACAGCGCGAACGCGATCAGATTCTGATCCGCTTCAAGCATCACAGCGTGCATTTTCTGGTGGCGACCGATGTGGCGGCGCGCGGCTTGGATATCGAGGCCTTGCCGGTGGTCATCAACTACGAGTTCCCGCGCAACCACGAAACCTATGTGCACCGCATCGGCCGTACCGGGCGTGCCGGCATGGAAGGGATTGCAATGACGCTGTTCACCGAAAAAGAGCGTTACAAGTTGGATAATCTCTGCGCCGTGCAGGATCAGGTGTTGCAATACGAGTCGATCGACACGGTGCCGCAGGTGCGTAACCCGCAGCGCTTGCCGGATTACATTACCCTGTATATCTCAGGCGGGCGTAAAGACAAGGTGCGCCGCGGCGATGTGCTGGGGGCGATTGTCAAGGAGGCCGGCATTGACGCATCGCAGGTCGGCAAGATCGATGTGGTGGAGCATTCCACCTATGTGGCGGTGGAGCGCGATGCGGTGCGTCAGGTGGTGAGTGCCTTGAATCAGGGCAAAATCAAAGGGCGTAAATTCAAAGTAGGACGGGTGGAATAACTCGATTTTTAGGTGAGATACCCGGCCTGTTGAGAATTTTTTGGGCATTTTTCAAACCACGAAGAGCATGAAGGATACGAAGGTTTAACGTAATCTAATTTTTCTCTTGTTCTTCGTGCACTTCGTGGTTTATATCATCGATATGTGAATCAAAACGCAAATTCAAAGCGCAATCTTATAGCGCTTTAACCACCTTTAACATCGCCTGTGCATGGCCTTCCGGTGCAACACCATAAAGCGCTTCAACCAGCGTGCCGTTTTTATCGATAACGAAAGTGGAGCGTACAATGCCCATTTTCTTTACGCCGTTCTTCTCCTTTTCCTGCCAGACACCGTAGGCTTCACACAATGAACCGTCCTCGTCGGAAAGCAAATCCACTTCAAGACCGAACTTGTCGATAAACGCCTGATGGCTGGCGCAGCTGTCCTTGCTGACGCCCAGCACCACGGTATCGGCCGCCGCAAATTCGGAAGCCAAGCGGGTGAATTCATTGGCTTCAATGGTGCAGCCGGGGGTGTCGTCTTTGGGGTAGAAGTAAAGCACCACGTTTTTACGGCCTTTGAAATCTTGCAGGCTGACCGGCTGGTTGTGCTGGTTGACGGTTTGAAAAGCAGGGGCAGCTTGATTAGCTTGTAACATGATAGACATCCTTGTTTTAAGAGAGTGTTGTCATCATACTGAAAAGCGGCGGGTTTGCGAAGTTTGCAGCGGATTATTTATGCGTGCCCAAAGCGGTTTTTTTAGGCGGGTAAAGGCGTTTGGGCTAAAATGATGGCTTGTCTTTCACCGCCCATCAAGCATGGGCTGTGCAGAACCCATCAATGCCGCCTTAATAAAAGATAACGATACGTGAACTTGTTCCATTCGCTTAAGCAAATCTATCTGTTTAGTTTTTTAATCTTGTTATTAGGCATTGTATTCAGCTGGGTACGATACAACGGTCTGGTGGCGCAGCAGCAAACACAGCTTGAAAAAAGTTTTGAGCAGGAAGCCAATAATTTTTTTGTGGCGGTAGACCGGGCTATGCGCGCCGAGACGGAGCGTCTAAACAGCCTTGCCGCCGTTTTTAAATTCAACGATAAGGTGACGCGAAACGAGTTTCTGAGCTACGCCCAGGTGCTGACCTCGTCCAAAAATGCCATTCAGGCGCTGGAGTGGTTGCCGCTGGTTAAGCAGGCCGAGAGACATGATTTTGAAACGGCTGTCAGTCAGGAGGTCCGCAGCGATTTCAGAATCCGTTCGCTGATTGACGGGCAAATGGTGAACGCACCTTTGGCGGATTATTATGTACCGGTCAACTACATCTACCCGCTAGAGGGCAATGAAAGCGCCTTCGGTCTCAATGTGATTTCCATTGCGCCGGAACGTACCGCCCTTGAGCGTGCCATGAGGCTGAATCAGCTGGTGATTACTGCGCCGACACGTCTGGTGCAGGAAGTCGAAACCCAGCACGCCGCCTTGCTGTATCAACCTATCTTCAAACGCGGCCCAGATTCGGAATTGCAGGGATTTGTGCTGCTGATCCTGCGCATGAAGGAGTTTTTGGATTTTGTCAAAGAGGACTTTTTCCTCAACCGCACGTTGCATTATGCGATTACCGATGTCACCGAAGCGCCGCAGTCTTATGTCAATGAAGCGATCAACAGCGACAGCCCCGGATTCCGTCAGTTGACCTACCGATTGCTGATCGGCACCCGCGTATGGGAGTTGTCGGCCAGTATCGATCTGATGCAGGACAGCCGTTTGCTCGCCCATCCCCATTTTGTCAGTAAAAAACCGTTATTGAGCGGTCTGTTGATGAGTTTCTTTGCCGCCTTGTTGGTGTTTTTCTATCTGCGTTACCGCTATCAGGGGGTGCAGAGCAAAAAGGTGTTGCAGGCCGAAAAAGCGCGTTATCAAGAGTTGCTGGAACAGAGTTCCGATGCCTTTCAGTTGGTTAATTGCGATGGCGAAATCCTCAATGTGAATCAGGCGGCGTGCCGTAATCTGGGGTATAGCCGTGATGAGTATCTGAATCTGCATCTGGCGCAGATTGATGCGCGCTTCAGCGCGGCGGAACTCAAGCAGATGTGCGAGTCAATCGTGCCGGGCAAACGCATTCTGGCGGAGAGCGTACACCGCCGCAAGGATGGCAGTGAATTTCCGGTGGAAATCAGCGCCACCAAGTTTGAGCTCGATGGGCAGTATGTGGTGGCGGCCTTTGTGCGTGATATGACCGAACGTCTGACGTTCCGGGCGCTGTCGCTGGATAACAGCGAGTTGCAGGCGGAAATTAAGAAATACACAAGGGAGTTGCAGGAGCAAAAGCACGCTTTTGAAACGGTGTTTGAGAAATCGACCGACGGCATTTTTCTGACCGAAGGGCGTCATGTCATCGATTGCAACGAAGCGACCTTAAAAACCTTTGGTTACGCCTCCAAAGCGCAGATACTCAAGCTGCCGAACCGCGTCTTTTCGCCGAAGTACCAGCCTGACGGCGAGCGTTCTTTCCGCAAGGGGGTGCGGATGTTCAAACTCTGTCTTAAGAAGGGCTCGCATACCTTTGAGTGGTTGAACCGCCGCGCCAATGGCGATCCTTTCTGGACGGAGGTGGTACTGACCCGTCTGGAGCTGTATGGGCGCACGATTATCCATGTCGCCTTCCGTGATATCTCGCGCCGTAAGGCGTTGCAGACCGAACTGATCCAGGCCAAAGAGATTGCCGAAAAGGCCAGCCAGGCCAAATCGGAATTTTTGGCGAATATGTCGCATGAAATCCGCACGCCGCTGCACGGCATTTTGAGTTATGCCAATCTCGGCGAAAGTCGCGTGGAGCAGGCCGGGCCGGATAAGTTGAAGCGTTATTTTGAAATGATCAATACCAGTGCGCAGCGTTTGATGGCGCTGTTGAACGACCTTTTGGACTCTGCCAAACTGGAAACCGGCAAAATGGATTTCAATCTGCAGCAACAGGAGCTGAAGACGCTGATCGAACAGGTGGTGGCTGAGCAGGCCCCGCTCTTGAAAGAACGCCAATTGCGCGTTGAAATGCCCCTGGCCCCGCAGTTTGCCTATTTTGACCGCTTGAGAATTTCGCAGGTTCTCGCCAACCTGTTGTCGAATGCGATCAAGTTCTCCCACGCCGGCGGGCGCATTAAAATCCATTATGAGATTTATGATCAGGCACATTTACTGGTGTCGGTTGCCGATCAGGGGCAAGGCATTCCTGAAAACGCCCTGGAACAGATTTTTGATAAGTTTGTGCAAAGCAAACAGGTGGATAGCGGACAGCGCGGAACCGGTCTGGGGTTGTCGATTTGCAAAGATATTATTCAGGCCCACAACGGTAAGATCTGGGCCGATAACGGCGTCGAAAGCGGTGCCGTATTGCAGTTCACGTTGCTATTGCAGCCGCCTTTCGAATCCTCTTCAAATGTACGGAGTATCACGACGTCGGAGACAAACACATGACACACCCCAAACCCTATGTTCTGGCCGTGGACGATGAGCCAATCAACCGTTTTGTACTCGAGGATTTGCTTGAAGACCAGTTTGAACTGCTGTTGCTCGAAAGTGGACAGGCTTGCCTGGATGCGGTGGCGCGGCGTAAGCCGGATTTGATTCTGTTGGATATCAATATGCCCGGCATGGATGGTTTTGAGGTGTGCCAACGTTTACAGACCATGGCGTCAACGCGGGATATTCCGATTATGTTCCTGACGGCGATGTCGGAAGTGGCTGATGAGAAACGCGGTCTGGAGATGGGGGCGGTGGATTACATTACCAAGCCGTTTACCGAAGCGTTGCTGCTGGCACGGATGCGTACTCATTTGAGTCTGTCCCGCAGCCATCGTCTGCTGACGCATCAGAATGCGCTGTTGAATAAAGAGCGTAACTATATCGAGAACGTTATTTTGAATATGCGTGACGATGCCTATTTTGTCAGCGAGAATCTACGCGTGTTAATGGCGCCGTTAAGTACGACCAACGGCGATTTAGTACTCTCCGCACAAACCCCCTGCGGTAAGCGCTATCTGTTGATCGGCGACTTTACCGGACATGGTTTAGCGGCAGCTTTGGGCGGACCGCTGGTTTCGGCGTTGTTTTACCTGCTGGCGGAGCAGGGGGCGACTATGGAAACCATCCTGCTGCGTTTGAATCAGGAATTGTACCGCAAGATGCCGGCCGATATCTTTATGGCCACCGTGCTGGTGGAGTGGCAGCCAGCGCGCGCGCAGCTACGCATCTGGAATTGCGGCATGGCGGATGCTCTCTATTTTAAAAAGCATCGTCTCGAAGCGCGCATTCCATCAAGCAGTTTTGCTTTGGGTGTGGTGTCTTTGGACGGTATGTTGCCGCCAGTGGTAGAGATGGACATTGACGCCGGAAGCGATCTGTTTGTGTATTCGGATGGCTTGATAGAGGCGTTGTCGCCGCTGAAAGAGCGTTTTGGACAGCAGCGCATTCAATCAGAGTTTGAGGCCCTGTTGGCAACGCAATCACCTTTGGAAAACCTCTATGAGAGTGTGCAAGCCTTCAGTGGTGAATTCGGTCTGAAAGACGATGTGACGCTGGTGCATTTACAACTTTGAAACGCGCTGCCAGTGTGGCCAATGAGTTTTGGCCTAGTTCATGCTTTAAAATCGCATATTAGAAGTAACCAGGATGTTGAATGATGTTCTCCTTTGATTTTAGCCAGCCGAGCATTTTGCGTAATATGTTTTTGGCCTTTATGGGCTTTGGCTTTTTTATGGGCATAACCTTTCCGTTTTTCGCCGACCTGTTTGTGGTCTGGAAGGAGGGGATGCTGATATGGTTTGTACTGTCGTGCATTGTGGCCGGTATCAGTATCGGTTTTATCAATTTCTGGTTGTTAAACAAGATGTTGCTGCGTCGTTTGCAGCGCATCGGCGAGGTGGCCAATGCCATCAGCAATAACGACATCTCGCAAAAATGCACCTTGCAAAGCAATGACTTCATCGGCGAAATGGCCTACAGCTTCAATCTGATGGGGCAGAATCTGCGTGAAATGGTCAAACGCATCGCCGATGTGGCCGATGAGCTCAACAAGGCCTCAGAACAATTAAATGAAGTGACGGCCAAAACCCAGCACAGTGTTGAACAGCAGCAGCAGGATACCGTTTTGGTTGCTTCAGCAATGAAAAGCATGAATGCGGCAGTGGAAGCGATGTCGCAAGAGGCATCAGCGGCATTGTCTGCCGCCGATGCGGCAAATTCCGCCACCGATAAAGGCGGGCAGGTTGTTAATGAAACGGTGCAGACCATCAGCCGTCTGGCCGAAGAGGTTGAGCAGGCCGCACAGGTTATCAAGCGCCTGGAAGCCGACAGCGAAACCATCGGCAGCGTACTGGATGTCATCAAGGATATTGCCGAGCAAACCAATCTGCTGGCTTTGAACGCGGCGATTGAAGCGGCGCGTGCCGGCGAGCACGGGCGGGGCTTTGCGGTGGTCGCGGACGAGGTGCGTATTTTGGCAAGCCGCACCCAGGATTCGACCAAGCAGATCGAGAAGACTATCGAGCGCCTGCAATCCGCTGCGCAGCAGGCAGTGGGCGTGATGAACCGCGGTCGTGAACAGGCGCATTTGAGCGTCAACAAGGCGAATGCCGCGGGTGACTCGCTAACTGCGATTAAGTCTGCGGTGGTCACTATCGATCAAACCCATTCGCATATGACGAAAGTATCCCAGCAGCAACGTCAGCAGGCCGAAAACGTCAATCGCAATATCGCGCATATCAGCGAGGTGGCGCATCATGTGGCCGATGGTGCATCGCATACTAATCAGGCCGGACATCATGTAGGCACTTTGTCGAAACAGCTGTGCAAGCTGATCAGACAGTTTAAAACACAATAATTTAGGGCTGTTTGTCGTCGTTGTCGTTCGAAGCGGCGTATTTTTCGGCAATGCGCTGCGTATAGCGGAATGACAGCCACAGCGCCGGCAGCGTCACCGCAAAAGTGAACAGGCCGGTCAGCAGGCTGTCCAGCGCCGAACCTTTTTGAACCATCACCAGGGCGGCCACGATCAGGCTGATAACGATACTGTTGCGCAAGGCGCGTTGTAATGGACTGGCGTTCATCTTCTCTCGCTTATTTGGTTTTTTTAATGAGAGCTTTGCACGAGTGGGGCGCGAAATAAAAATGAGGAAAAAATTGGCTGGTTGAGGCGGAAAACGCAGCTAATAGCTCGCTATTAGC
>JACXUQ010000284.1 GCA_014763835.1 Thiotrichales bacterium | reverse complement strand
GTGCATGTGGAAGGCCATACCGACTCCGACGGCTCCACTGCATTTAACCAGCAGCTCTCCGAAAACCGCGCCAAAACGGTGGCTTTGCACCTGATGAATAACGGCATCGCCAACTACCGCATCAAAACCTACGGCTATGGTGAAGATCGCCCAATCGCCTCCAACGACACCGCGGAAGGCAAACGCCAGAACCGCCGCGTGACTTTCCTGATTAGCGAAGTACAGTAATCCGGACGCAAAACAGCCAAAATAAACTGAACAGGCCGGGTATGGCAATCAAACCCGGCCTGTTCAGTTTTTAACCCGCCAAAAAACAAAAAGCCCGAACATGATGTGTCGGGCTTTTTGCCAGGAGGAAACCGCGCGGATCAGTGTTCGCGCGTGGCCACAAACTTCAGATTCGGCCAACGCTCCTCGGTCAACGACAGATTCACGCGGGTCGGCGCAATATACACCAACTGGTCGGCCGCATCGTACGCGACGTTTTCATGCACCTTGTTGAGGAACTTGTCGATCTCTGCCGGCTCACCCAATACCCAGCGCGCCGTAGTCACATTCACCGCCTCAAAAATACAACTGACGTTGTATTCGTCTTTAAGACGTTGCGCCACCACTTCAAACTGCAGGATACCGACCGCGCCCAAAATCAGGTCGTTATTGTTGATTGGGCGGAACAACTGCGTCGCCCCCTCTTCCGAAAGTTGCGTCAAGCCTTTCTGCAGCGCCTTCATCTTCATCGGATCCTTCAACTGCGCACGGCGGAACAGCTCCGGCGCAAAGTTAGGGATACCGGTAAATTTCAAGTCTTCACCCTGCGTAAAGGTATCGCCGATTTTAATTGTGCCGTGGTTATGCAGACCGATAATATCGCCGGCAAAGGCTTCTTCGGCATGCTCACGCTTGTTGGCCAGGAAGGTGATCGCCTTGGAGATTTTAACCTCCTTACCGGTACGCACCTGCTTAAGTTTCATGCCCGCTTCATATTTGCCGGAGACAATGCGCATAAAGGCCACGCGGTCGCGGTGTGCCGGGTCCATATTCGCCTGAATCTTGAACACAAACCCCGTCATCTTGTCTTCATTGGCCTCGACAAAACGAGTTTCGGTTTCGCGGCCGTGCGGCGGCGGCGCATAGAGCGCAAAGCCGTCCAGCAGCTCCTGCAAACCAAAGTTATTCACTGCCGAGCCGAAAAACACCGGCGTGATCTCGCCTTTCAGGAAGGCATCCAGATCAAACTCGTGGCTGGCGCCGCGCACCAATTCAATCTCTTCACGCAACTCTTCGGCCTGAGGACCCAACAATTCGTCCAAACGCGGATTGTCCAGCCCGGCAATCAACTCGCCTTCAGAAGCGCGCTGCCCGTCCGCTTTCTCAAACAGACGCACCGTATCGTTGTAAAGGTGGTAAATCCCTTTGAAACGCTTGCCCATGCCGATTGGCCAGGTCATCGGCGCACAGGCGATTTTCAACACGTCTTCCACTTCATCCAGCAGATCGATCGGCTCCTTGCCTTCGCGGTCGAGCTTGTTGATAAAGGTCAAAATCGGCGTGGTACGCAGACGGCACACTTCCATCAGCTTGATAGTACGCTCTTCGACCCCCTTCGCGACGTCAATGACCATCAACGCCGAATCCACCGCCGTCAATACGCGGTAGGTGTCTTCCGAGAAATCCTCGTGACCCGGCGTGTCCAGGAGGTTCATCATCACGTCCTTGTACGGAAACTGCATCACCGAGGAGGCCACCGAGATACCACGTTCCTGCTCCATCTTCATCCAGTCGGAGGTTGCGCCGCGATCGGTCTTGCGGCTTTTTACCGCGCCGGCCAGCTGAATGGCACCGCCGTATAGCAGCAGTTTTTCGGTGACCGTGGTTTTACCGGCATCCGGGTGCGAAATAATGGCAAAGGTACGACGCTTGGCCACTTCCAATAGGTTGACTGAATGAGACATGAAACTTAATCTTCTTGGTAACGTGCGCTGCCATCCGATGCGGATAAGCAACACATTCGATGAACGCATATAAAATGGGGGAACATTTTCGCCGAAATTCCCTTTAGAAACAATCTAAAGTCAGATAAATTGTCGGCATCGCGTGCTTATCCGCAAATACAGCGGCGGATTTGGCATGAATCCGGCAAATGCACCTCTACTCAACACCCAAATCATGCTATAGTTTGTGCTGTAAACCTGCCATATAAATAGACAGCTATTCGCCGGACGACTGTTGTGCGGATACTACCTGAAATGCTGCAACGGGGCTTGCCGAGTTACATGATTTTACGCCGTTTAATCCTTACATTTTTGCTGCTGATTCAACTTGCTCCAAGCCAGGCTGAGGACAAAATCCGTTTTGCCCCCCTGCCGATGGAAAGCCTGGAAACCATGACGCGCGAATACCT
>JACXUQ010000283.1 GCA_014763835.1 Thiotrichales bacterium | reverse complement strand
ACGCAGCTAATAGCTCGCTATTAGCAAGTTTTTCAACAAAAATCAGGCTATTTTTAACCATTTTTATTCGTGTAGCCATCTCGTGCAAAGCTCTCATTCAATAATAACGGCAATAGTAATAGTTGGTTGGCCAAAATTCAAATCCAATTCCCCACTGCACACTTTGCGCCAACAAACCGGGCAAAAACGGGCTGCGAACAACTCGCAAACACACAAGCCCTTTTGCGATTTTGGCGGACACAGAGTATCATTTGACCACATTTTGCAAAAAGGACTTTTTATGAGTTTTGTGGAACACACCTCCAATCCCGCCTGGAAAGATTTTTTACTGCAATTGGGCGCACAATTTGATGCCTCGGGTAAAATCTCCACTTTCGGACAGCCGGAAATCGAACGTTTTCTGATCAAACACGGTCCGGTCATCACCAGCCTGTGCCATCAGGCACTTCTCAAGGTTAGCGGCAACGATGCCTTCACATTCCTACAAGGCCAATTAAGCAACGATCTTGGTGAAGTCACCGACAACCAAGCGCAGTACAGCGCCTATTGCGATCCGCAAGGACAGGTTCTGGCGATTTTTCTGATTTTTAAATTCCGCGGCGATTTCTACCTGAGCTTTGACGGCTCGCTTAAAGAGAGCATCCAAAAACGCCTGAAAATGTTTGTACTGCGTTCAGCGGTGCAAATCGAAGATGTCAGCCATGATTTCATTCATATCGGCTTTGCCGGCGAGTTTGCCGATTTGGACGTTCAACGCCGCCTAAGTACCAAAATCAAAGAGATTTACGCATGCGGACCGGCTCAAGCCGAGCAGCTACAGGACAGTTTTATCGTCAAAGTTCCCGGCCCTTACCACCGTTATGAGATTTTCGGCCCTGCCGAACAGATGCAATACGCCTGGACGCGTCTGCGCGAGAACAGCGATCTGACCAACAGCTATGATTGGGACCTGTTGAATATTGCCGCCGGCATTGCCGATATTGAACAAGCGACCAGCGGCAAGACCGTGGCGCAGTTTTTGAATCTCGATAAAATCGGGGCGATTAACTTCAAAAAAGGCTGCTTTCCTGGTCAGGAAATCATCGCGCGCATTCACTACCGCGGCAAAGTGACCAAACGCTTGCTGCGCCTGCATCTGGATAGCGTGGAAGCATTTAACGCCGGCGACACGCTGACGCTGACCGATGACAGCGGCAAAAACCACAACCTCGACATCATCAAGGCGCGTCCGGACATTTTCAAGGGCACACTATGCCTGGCTGTCGGCACTTTAAAATCGCTGGAAAACGCCGAGGGACAGTTGAAACTGAGCAACGGCGCTACAGCCATCATTGAGCCACTGCCCTACTCCATTTTGGATGACGAGTAACCCGGCCTGTTGAGTTTTTTCGGCGACTTCTTCGCCGAAGTTCCTGCCCTCAATTCGTCAAGCGCAGATAGCAAAAAGCCCCGAAATTCGGGGCTTTTTGCATGTTAAAGCATCAAAATGGATCAGGTTGCCGGACGCATGTGCGGGAACAGCAAAACGTCGCGGATAGAGGCCGAATCGGTGAACAGCATGACCAGACGGTCAATACCGATCCCCTCACCCGCCGTAGGCGGCATACCGTGTTCCAACGCGGTGATGTAATCTTCGTCGTAATGCATCGCCTCGTCGTCGCCGGCTTCTTTGGCGGCAACCTGCGCACGGAAACGCTCGGCCTGATCTTCGGCGTCGTTCAACTCATTAAAACCGTTGGCCAACTCGCGCCCGCCGATAAACAGCTCGAAACGGTCGGTGATAAAAGGATCCTGATCGTTACGGCGCGCCAATGGCGACACTTCGGCCGGATATTCGATAATGAAAGTCGGATCCATCAGGCGGTGTTCAACAGTTTCTTCAAAGATTTCCGTCAACACTTTGCCCAAGCCGCTTGCTTCATCGATTTTGATATGCAGCTTGCGTGCGACTTCACGTGCCGACTGCAAATCTTCTAGCTGTTCGCGCGTAATATCCGCATTGTATTGCAGAATCGCATCCTTCATACTCAAACGTGCAAACGGTTTGCCGAAATCAAACGTCTGCCCCTGGTATGGCACCTGGGTTGAACCGACCGTCATCATCGCCAGCTCTTTCAACAGCTCTTCTGTGTAGTCCATCAACTCGTGATAGTCGGTGTAGGCTGCATAGAATTCCACCATGGTGAATTCCGGATTGTGGCGCGTTGACAGTCCTTCGTTACGGAAAGAACGGTTGATTTCAAAGACGCGCTCAAAACCGCCGACCACCAAGCGTTTCAGATAAAGCTCCGGCGCGATACGCAAAAACAACGGCATATCCAATGCATTGTGATGGGTTAAAAACGGCTTAGCCGAGGCGCCACCCGGGATGACATGCATCATCGGCGTTTCCACTTCCATAAAGCCTTTGTTGCTCA
>JACXUQ010000282.1 GCA_014763835.1 Thiotrichales bacterium | reverse complement strand
ACCAAGCCTGGTCGGTTTTTTATTTAGGGGAAATGGCGATTATTCGATGAACACCAAATATTGCAGTTTCCACAGATCGTAGAGCAGGGCGTGGTTGGTTTCGTCCTGTAGCTCTTCCGGCGCTAACCAAGGTAGGTTGCACAGGGCGTGAACGAAGTCCTCGCTCGCGCCTTGTTTATCCCAAATTGCGCCATTGATATAAAGTACTGTTTGACCTTCTGGCGTACAGTCTGACGTGACTTTATCTGCATAGGCAAAGCGGCAGACCGGGTCTTTTTCCATGCCTTCGCAAGCGGAAAGGGCATCCACAAATTCGCTGAATTCGGCGGTTTCTTCTTCGCTGAGAGGTTCCGGCAGTTGTTGGGCGGCACCTTGGTCCAATTGGGTGGCAAAACGTCCGAACCAGGCTTTGAGTAACGCTTTGTCCTGTAAAATCGTGTTGAGTAACGCTTGGGCCTGGTCAACGGCGTGGTCGGTAACTTCGCCCGGGTTTAACTCAACAGGCCAGGTCGGATCCTGGTAAAGCTGGCGGAATGCGGCCATTTCTGACAGATGGTCGCCGAAGCTGTCCCACAACTCCTGACCGCGATAGGTACGGTAGCCGATGGAGTAGGTCATGCACTCGTCGTCGAGTGCCACACCGTGATGTCCCCATTTGGGAGGCAGATAAAGGATGTCGCCGGCTTCAAACACTTCGTCCTGTTCGATTTTAAAGGTTTTCATCAAACGCAGATCAACGCCTTCGATATAGTTGGATTCAACACAATCCTGCGAGGTCAGCATCCAGCGGCGTTTTCCGGCGGCTTGCAGCAGAAACACGTCATAGTGGTCGAAGTGCGGGCCGACGTTGCCGCCGGTGGTGGCGTAGCTGACCATGATGTCGTCGATGCGCCAGCGTGGCAGAAAGTCGAATTCATCCAAAATGGCAGTGACTTCGGGAATCAGGCGATCCATGCCTTGGACCAGTAGCGTCCAGTTCTGCTCTGGCAGATTGGCATAGGTGTCTTCGTCGAACGGCCCTTTTTTGAGTTCGTAATCCTGCTCGCCGTGTTGGATGACAATGCGGCTTTCCACTTCGTCTTCCAGCGACAAGCCTGCCAGTTCGTCAGGGGCGACCGGCGATTGAAAACCGGGCAGGGCGTTGCGCAATATCAGCGGCTTTTTTTGCCAGTATTCGCTTAGAAAAGTATGTAAATCAATATCTTGTAGCTGGATCATAAGGTGTACTCACAAAGATGTCGGTCGATCTGTTTGGTTGGTTTCAATAAAAAACCCACCTGGCCTGGTGGGTTTTTAAAAGGGTTTAACTGGCGGTTTGATTATCTGCCTTTGAGCATGGTCAGCGCCAATTCAATATTGGCCGCCTGCTGTGCCGCATTGCCGATATAGCTGGCTGGCGTCAGGTTGCGCAGGTACTCTTTGGCTTCAGCCGGAAGACCTTCCAGGCCGTCGATAAAGTTCTGCATGATTTCTTTGTTGACGCGCTGACCGCGAGTCAGGTCTTTCAAACGCTCATACGGTTTTTCAAACGCATAACGGCGCATGACCGTTTGAATCGCTTCCGCCAGCACTTCCCAGTTGTTGTTAAGATCGTCCGCCATTGCCTGCGCGTTAACTTCCAGTTTACCCAAACCTTTCATAGTCGCTTGCAACGAAATCATCGTGTGCGCCACACCCACACCCAGGTTACGCAGTACGGTCGAATCCGTCAGGTCACGCTGCCAGCGTGAAATAGGAAGTTTTTGACCCAGGTGATCGAAAATGGCGTTGGCAATGCCCAAGTTGCCTTCGGAGTTTTCGAAGTCGATCGGGTTAACCTTGTGCGGCATCGCCGAAGAACCGATCTCGCCGGCCACGGTTTTCTGTTTGAAGAAACCGAGTGCGATGTAGCCCCACACGTCGCGGTCGAAGTCGATCAGGATAGTGTTGAAGCGCTGCATCGCGTGGAAGTATTCGGCGATATAGTCGTGCGGCTCGATCTGGATGGTGTAAGGGTTCCACGCCAGGCCCAGGCTTTGAACGAATTGTTCTGACAGTTCATACCAATTCACCTGTGGGTAGGCTGCCAGGTGGGCGTTGAAGTTACCGGTAGCGCCGTTGATTTTGCCGAGGATCTGCACATTCATCAGTTGTTTGATTTGACGTTGCAAACGGTAGGCCACGTTGGCGAACTCTTTGCCCGCCGTGGTTGGCGAAGCAGGTTGGCCGTGAGTGCGTGACATCATCGGAATGTCAGCCATATCGGTTGCCATTTGTGCAATGCGGTCGGTGACAGCTTGCATTTCCGGCACGATAATGTCGGCACGGGCGTCTTTTAGCATCAATGCATAAGCCAGGTTGTTGATGTCTTCCGAGGTGCAGGCAAAGTGCACGAACTCGGAAACCGCGCTTAATTCAGCGTTGCCGGCAAAGTGTTCTTT
>JACXUQ010000281.1 GCA_014763835.1 Thiotrichales bacterium | reverse complement strand
GCGGTGGGCGATTACATCGAACTGGAGGACGGCAAAGCCGGTGTGTTGAAAACCCTGAATATGCGCTCCTCCTCGCTGCAGACCTATGACGGCAAAATGGTGGTGGTGCCCAACGAGAAGTTCATTACCAGCACCTTTGTCAACTGGACGCACCAGGACCCGCGGCAGCGTTATACGTTGCAGTTTTCGGTGGCTTACGACAGCGATATTCCGGCCATTCCCGCATTGATTCTGGAGGCGGTGCAGCAGCATCCGCAGGTGTTGCAGGAGCCCGAAAAACCGGATTGCGAAATCGTCGAGTTCGCCGATTCCGGTGTGGTGTTTCAGCTGGAATACTGGATAGAAGGCGTGGATGACGGCAAAAACCGCGTCGGCTCCGACCTGCTGATGATGATCTGGAAAACCCTGCACGACAACCGCATCAGCATTCCGTTCCCGCAGCGCGAGGTGCGGATTTTAAATAGCGACAAAGACGCATTGTAATGCGTTGAAAAAACGCGCTTAAAAACGCAACAGGCCGGGTGGAAGTCGTTCCAACCCGGCCTGTTCAGTTTTTGAAACGGCCAAATTCGCGTTATTTCTGTGCAGCTTCATCCGGCACAAATTTCAGTACATTGCCGTTGATGCAGTAGCGTTTGTAGGTCGGCGGCGGGCCGTCGTTGAAGACATGGCCCAGATGGATGCCGGAGCTGGCGCTTCTGACCTCGATGCGGCGCATGCCGTGCGAGTTGTCCTCATGTTCGGTAATCGCGCCCGGCAGCGGGTTGAAGAAGCTCGGCCAGCCGGTGCCGCTGTCGAATTTGGTGTCGGAGCGGAACAGTGCTGCGCCGGTAATCGGATCGACAAAGGTGCCGGGGCGTTTTTCATCGAGATGCGAGCCGCTAAAGGCGTATTCGGTGCCCTGTTCAAAGGCGATGTGCTGTTGCTCCGGCGTCAGCAGCTGAAAGCCGAGCCATTTCCAGAAGCGCGGCTTGTCGCCGTTGTAGCCGGTGAAGCGCGATTTTTCCACGCCCTTTTCAAACAGCACGATGGTCGGTGTGGCAAACAGGGTTTTTTCCAGTTTCCAGCCTTCGGGCGCTTGAGTGCTGAAGGTGGTGGTTACCGGCACCTCGGACTGCCAGCCCGACAGAATCTCTTGGTGGAACAACTTGCAGAATTCACACTCTTCGGCCTCGAACACAATCAATTGGCGGTCGAAATGCAGGGTTTTGGCATCCAGTCGCGTGGCCTGCGGTTTGGCGGCCTGTTGCGATCCGGGGTAGGCCACGCCGGTGCCGCCCAGACCGCAATAGCCGTTGGGATTCTTTTTGAGGTAATCCTGATGGTACTCTTCGGCGCTGTTATAGTTTTTCAACGGGGCGATTTCGGTGGTGATGGGGCCGAAGCCTTTGGCGCTCAACGCCTGTTGATAGACGTCACGGGTCTGTTCGGCCACGGCTTTCTGCGCGTCGTTGTGATAAAAGATGGCGCTGCGGTAGTTGCTGCCCACATCGTTGCCCTGACGGTCGCCCTCGGTGGGGTTGTGGTTCTCCCAGAATTTAATCAGCACGGTCTGCAGGCTGACCTTGGCGGGATCAAAGGTGACTTTGATGACCTCGGCGTGGTTGCGAAGTCTGCTTTTGCCCATGCGGATGGCTTTTTCTTCGCCGAGCACATCATAGTAGCCGACTTTTTCGGCATCGCCGCCGGCATAGCCGCTTTCGACATCGAGCACGCCGGGGAGTTCGCTCATGCGTTTTTCGGCACCCCAGAAACAGCCCATGCCGAGGACGATGCTGTCGGTGTTGGGTTGGTTGGCAGTGGTCATAGCGGGCTCCTTGGCGCAACTTTGCAGGCTGAATAGTAGCGGCAGTAATAGCCACAGCCAGTTGCGGGAAAATAATGGATTATTGTGGTTCATGGCGCGCTCCTTAAAGGATGGTGGCGTTCAGTCCATTTTAACCAATCCTGAGCTATTTACTCAGTCTTTTGCTGCAAATCTTCAAGGTCTTTCAATATTTCAGCCACATGGCGCTGCGGGTCAACATTGCGGTAGATGCGGGCGATATGGCCTTGTGGGTCGATAATAAAACTGTGGCGTTTGGCGAAGCGCAGGACCTTGAGGTCAAGCAGGGCGTCGTACTGTTTGGCGACCTTGCCTTCCGGATCGGCCAGCAGGCTGAAAGGCAGGTTATATTTGGCGGCAAAGGTTTTGTGGTCGTCGGTGTTGTCGACGCTGACACCCAGAATCACCGCCTGTTTGGCAATCAGTTTGTTGATATTGTCACGAAAACTGCAGGCCTCGGTGGTGCAGCCGGGGGTGTCGTCTTTGGGATAGAAGTAGAGCACCACCCATTGGCCGCGATAGTCGTTGAGGCTTTGCAGTTGTTGATGCTGGTCGTAAAGGCTGAAAGGGGGTGCGCTCTGGCCGACTTGCAGTGCGGCCTGGGCCGTC
>JACXUQ010000280.1 GCA_014763835.1 Thiotrichales bacterium | reverse complement strand
CGGGCGGTTAAACAGCCAAAAGCTGACGGCAATCAATAGGCCGTAAATGGCTATAGAAAGTAGCAATGCCTTGATGGAGCAGGACTTCATGATTTTTTGGCTTGGGTCAGAATCGTCAGGTTGTTCAACTTATGACGTTTAAGAGTGTCGACCAGTTCAACGAAAGTACCGAAATTAGCGTGTTTATCCACTTCCAGGGTAATGGCTTGCTGCGAATCCAGCTGGCTGAAAATGTCGTCCAGTTCGTCCAGCTTACGCGGTGTTTCGTTTACAAACAGTTGGTTGCCGTGGTCAATATGCAATTTAAACGGTTGTTGATCCTGTGGCGGTTTGTAGGTGTGGGTACTTTGCGTTTCCGGCAGTTCGATATTCAGGCTGTCTTTGACGATAAAGCTCGCGGTGGTCAGGACAATCGCCAGCAGCACCAGCATAACGTCGATAAGGGGGATGACGTTGATGGAGTCGAAACGTTTCATGGCTTAGGCGCTTGCTGGGCGGTGAATTGCGCTTGCAGCACATCGACGCGTCGCATCAGACCGTTGTAGCTCATGATACTGGGGATGGCGATGGCAATGCCCGCTGCGGTGGCTTTTAGAGCTAACGCCAGTCCGGTCATAATCGCGCCGGTGTTGATGCTTTGTTCCTGTCCGAGATCGAAAAAGGTAATCAAAATACCCAGTACGGTTCCCAGTAGTCCGACGTAAGGCGCATTGGCGCCGATGGTGGAAAGGGTAGTCAGGTTTTTGGTGATGGCGACCTGCAATAGTTCGACCTGTTGGAAATCGTTGAGGTTGAGTTTCTGGTAATAGAAGGTTCTTTCCAGGGTAATCCATAAGGCAATAAAACCCATGAGACCAAGGGTGCCAAAAATAAAGGGGTCAAGGTAGAGTTTTAAGAATTCCATAGTGCCATTAAATAGAAGTGAACAGGCCGGGGGTGTTCAGCTTGGTTAGTGTTGTCTAAATGGGCTTAGTCTGCCAAATGCGACCGAGCAATGCAATCTTAAACCCTTTAAAGAGTGTTAAATTGCTAGAAGAGATTGCGTATTGCAGTTTTATGGCAGAGTCGGTATATTCAACGGCTAATTTGTAATTGGAAATAGAGAGGTGGTTTCCAGATGAAACGTCGCGAATTATTGAAGTCCGCATTTGGTTTAACGGCCGGTTTGATCGGCGTGTCTGCACTTAAGCCGTTGTATGCTGACGAGCTGATGGTCAAAGCCGATCCGATGTATGATGTGCCGGCTACCAAAGTGTCGGACCGTTGTTACTATATTTTGGCGGCCGATCCCGAGCCGTCTCCGGAAAACCACGCGTTCTTTAACAACCCGGGCTTTATTGTAACGAGCAAAGGTGTGGTTGTCGTTGATACCGGTAGTTCGGTACAGATCGGTGAGATGGTGTTGCGTCAAATCAAAAAGGTGACCGACAAGCCGGTGATTATGGTGATCAATACCCATTACCACGGTGACCATTTCCTGGGTAACCACGCATTTGTCGAAGCCTATCCGAATATCGATATCTACAGTCATCCGACGGCGATTCAGAATATTAAATCAGGCGGCGGCGATTTCTGGTACGGTTTTATGCAGCGTAACTCCAATAACGGTATTTCCGGTACGGTCGTGACCTTGCCAACCAAAACGTTTAACGGTGGTGAAACTGTTAAACTGGGCGATACTACGTTGAAAATCCATCAGTTTGGCCGTGCGCATACCGAATCGGATCTGATTGTCGAAGTGGTGGAAGACAAGGTCGCGTTTCTGGGTGATACCGCCATGCGTCGTGTAGCGAATATGGCCGATGGTTCTTTCAAAGGGACAATCGAGGCGATGAAGCAGGCCAAAGCGCTGGGTTGTAACCACTACATTCTTGGACACGGACCGCATGACAACGCTGCAATCTGCGATGATATGCAAACCTTCTGTGAAGTGATTTATGAAAACGCCGCCAAGTACTACGATGAAGGCTTGTCGGATTTTGAAATGAAACCGAAAATTATGGCAGAACCTTTTATGAAGGATGTGGCGAGCCAGTGGGTCGGTTATGAAGGCACAATCGGCAAGTTTATTGCCGCAGCGGTCGCGGAAGTCGAAAAGAGCATGTTCTAAGCGCAAAACGCGGCAAACGAAAAAGCCGGACTTGTTCCGGCTTTTTGCTTTTTAGGCCTTTGAAAAACTCAACAGGCCGGGTAGGGGTGCTTAGGCGATAAAGTCGAGAATGGCGTCCAGCCCGCGATAATTCAGTGCAGTATCAGCTTGTTCTTGAACTTTAGGTTTGGCGTGATAGGCGACGCTCAAGCCGGCCTCCTGCATCATCATCAAGTCATTGGCGCCGTCGCCGACGGCAATGGTTTGACTCATCAGAATTTCCATTTCATCGCACAATTCAATCAGAAAATCGGCTTTGGCTTTGGCGCCGATAATGCCGTCAACGA
>JACXUQ010000279.1 GCA_014763835.1 Thiotrichales bacterium | reverse complement strand
CTCCAGCGCTTTGCATAATACAAAGGCGTCGGACGTCCGACATAATCACGCAGATCATCGCTAATCTCGGACAAAAACTGTGGGTCGTTCTTTACGCTCTGGTACTCCTGGCTGAGCTGTTCCAGCGCCGCCATCAAGGTTTCAGGAGCGAAAATACCGCCATAAGGTCCAAAATGTCCGTGTTCGTCAGGAAACTTGGAAAAATCGATTGTCATTCCACTGTACTCATTACTTGTTGCATAAATAAGGTGACCTGCTGCGCAGATTTGACGCCCTTACTCGCCTCGACACCGCCACTTACATCCACCGCCCAGGGTTGAACCTGGGTAATGGCTTGCGCCACATTCTGCGCCGTTAAACCGCCGGCCAAGACTAGCGCTTTGGGAAAATCCTGCGGTATCCACTGCCAGTTGAACTGTTCGCCGGTACCGCCCGGCACGCCCGGTTTATAGGTATCCAGCAAAAGCGCACTGGCCGAGGTGTAACGCTCAGCCAAAGCGAATAGATCCGTGCTTTCCTGCATGCGAATAGCCTTCATGTACGGCTTGCCGAACTGCTCGCAGAAGTCAGGCGTTTCATCACCATGAAACTGAATCAGATCGATCGCCACCCGCTCCAACACCGCCTGGACGTATTCAACCGACGGATTAACAAACAGCGCCGTTTTGGTCACAAACGCCGGCACGGCACGGGCGATTGACCCGGCCTGTTCAATTTCCACATGCCGCGGACTGGGTTCGTAAAATACCAGACCGATCGCATCGGCACCGCTTTGCGCCACCATCAAGGCATCCGCCGGTGACGTAATGCCGCAGATTTTAACACGGGTGCGCCGTGTTTTGACGGCGCTTGGAGCTGAATTCATCGCTATTGCCATAGTAGTTCGTTTAGCGCCACCTGCGGAATCGCATACTCCTCAGGATAGAACGCATTGACAAAATAGAGCCCGCTGGCCGGCGCCGTAACGCCGGCCTGTGTGCGGTCTTGAATCGCCATCAACTCCGCGACCCACTCCACCGGACGTTCGCCGCGACCGATCTCCATCAAGGTGCCGCTGATATTGCGCACCATATGATGCAGAAAGGCATTAGCGCGAATGTCAATAAACACAAAATCACCGCGGCGGCTGACTTCAATCCACTGCACCTCACGGCGTGCATGACTCGCCTGGCAGGCGGCCGCACGGAATGACGAGAAATCACGCTCGCCAATCAAGTCTTGCGCCGCCGCCTGCATCTTTTCCACATCGAGCCACTGACTTTCCCAGGTGACCCGGTCCGCCAAAATGGCGGAATGCACCGGCCTGTTGAAAATCACATAACGGTACTGCCGCGCCACCGCCGAAAAGCGCGCATGGAAATCATCCGCCATGACCGACGCCCAACTGATACGGATATCCGCAGGCAATTTGGTATTAACACCTTGAATCCACGCACGCATCGGCCGTTGAACCGCCGTTTCAAAGTGGGCAATCTGCCCCAACGCATGCACGCCCGTATCAGTGCGTCCGGCACAGTGTACTTCGATCGGTTCATTGGCGATCTGCGTCAACGCCTGCTCGACCTGCTGCTGTACCGAGTCGCAATGCCCCTGACGCTGCCAGCCGCAATAACGGCTGCCTTGGTATTCAACGCGCAGGGCGATACGCTGACGACTCACTCGCTATCCTGTGACTTACAGGTATTTGGCAATCAACAGCTCGGCGATCTGCACCGTATTGGTCGCAGCGCCCTTACGCACGTTATCCGCGACCACCCACAGGTTCAGACCTTTCTCAATTGAGATGTCTTCACGCACACGACCTACATACACCGGGTTGGTGTCTGCCGCGTCCGTCACTGCAGTCGGGTAACCGCCATCCACATGCTCGTCGATCAACACGATGCCGTCTGATTTGGCCAGCAATGCTTTGGCTTCTTCCGCCGTGATCTTTTTCTCGGTTTCAACATGCACCGCTTCAGAGTGACCGAAGAAGACCGGCACACGCACTGCCGTCGGGTTCACCATAATGGAATCGTCACCCATGATCTTCTTCGTTTCCCACACCATCTTCATCTCTTCTTTGGTGTAACCGTTGTCCATAAACACATCGATTTGCGGAATACAGTTAAAAGCGATCTGCTTTGGATACACATTGGTTTCGATCGGCTTCATATTCAGCAGGTCGGCCGTTTGTTTTGCCAGCTCTTCAATGGCTTCTTTACCGGTACCGGATACCGCCTGGTAAGTCGCTACGTTGATGCGCTTGATCCCTACCGCATCGTAAATCGGCTTCAATGCCACCAACATCTGGATAGTCGAGCAGTTAGGGTTGGCGATAATGCCGCGGTTGGTGTAACCTGCGACCGCATCCGGGTTCACCTCTGGCACAACCAGCGGAATATCGTCGTCATAACGAAACTGGGAGGTGTTATCGACGACCACACAGCCCGCCGC
>JACXUQ010000278.1 GCA_014763835.1 Thiotrichales bacterium | reverse complement strand
TTCCAAAACCGGCTTGGCCTGTTCGGGCGTTTTACCGGCAAACACCACACTGAACTCCTCGCCGCCAAAACGGTAGGCTTTGCCGCCACCGCCCACGCCGCTCAACACGCGGCTGACCGTTTGCAGCACCAAATCACCGATATCGTGGCCGTAGGTATCGTTAAACTTCTTGAAATGATCCACATCCACCATCGCTACCGTATAGCTTCGCCCCAATCCCATAAAGGATTCAAACAGCGCGCGGCGGCCGGCCATGCCGGTGAGTTCGTCGGTATAGGCCATTTGATGCACATCGAATACCAGCGAGAGCACGACCATCAAGGCGGCAATCGTCGCCATCCAGTTCCACAGCTCGGGAATGGCGAGATTATTCAGCGCATAGGCCATCAACACCAGTACAAACAGCATGACCTGATCGAGCACTTTGGGTTTGCGCATCATCGCCATGCGTACCACCATCAGGTTGATCAATACGATGACCACCACTGTGGCCACCATCGGCATATGAATCACAAACAGCGGATCCTGACTGATCGGCGCACTTAACTGGCTGACCCAGTGCGGCGGCAGATCATACACCAAGCTCTGCAACAGCGGAATCTGCAACGCCAAAACCGCCAATGTCAGCAGGTTAAATCCCCAATGACGCACGCCGCGCTCCGGCCAGAAAAGCCAGAAAAACAGGTTGAGCGGCAACACTAGACTGAGCAATACAAAGAAAAAAGTGATGTCGGCGGTACGCGGCAGAATCGCCGCATAATAGTTGAAGGCGAAGGTGCTTAACGCCAATACCAGCAGGATCAACACGGGGCGGATGCGATTTAAGAAAATAGCGATGAATAAACCGATGGCAACCATGCCGTAGGGGGCATAATCCAGCAGACTCTGCCAGGCGGCAGGCCAGTGTAAGAGCTGTTCGGATTGCCACCATGCAAAGCCGCCCAGCGCCAGTAACCAGAGAGTATGGATAAACAAATCGAATCCCTTGCGCCTTTTTTGAAAACCCAAACTTTACCCCAAACCGCCGCAATTAGCCAGCCGCGCATGGGAAAGCGTATCCGTCCGATTTAACGACCTCAAAAACTGAACAGGCCGGGGTATGAAAACACCCGGCCTGTTCAGTTTTAAAATCGACTTTAATTGCCAAACACTTAGCTTTTACCGAAGATCGAAAACTTCTCTTGCGGCTGATCGGTGCACTGAATGCGCCATTCCAGCGCATAGGTGCAATCCTGTCCGCCGACACATTCAAAATGCTGTTTGGCAAACTCCGACGGTTTGCCGGCGGTACGCAACAAATAACGGTAGCCGGTCGGGCAGACCTCCTTCGCCTGACGGCGCAACGACCAGCTGTCAAACCCGGTGACCGGCTCGCTGTAGTATTCGGTCAGATAAAAGGTCTCTTTATCCACTTCTTTGATCTGCGCAGTGGAACAAGCACTCAGGGCAACAACGGCCGACATTAACGCCAAACCACTTAATTTCTTTACAACTGTTTTCATTTAAAAATTACCATTACAGGTTACGCACTACACAATGCCTATCGATTCAAATCCACAAGGGGCTGGGCTATCGGCTCTTCCTTGACCCCTTTTTCGGCAATAATATAACACAGATTAGTATGCAGCTTTTTACCGTTCACCAATAAGGAGGTGCCGTAATTATCTTCCGGGTTAAGGCGGATATCGCCTTTGTAGACCTTAAGCAGCTTGCCGGTCTGGCAACTGTAAATTTCAACCGTACGATCCAGCCCGATCCAGTCGGACTGTAAATTTTTGGCGCTATTCGTCACCTTTTCACAGCCGCTCCCGCTCAGAATCGCCGCAACCAATAGCCCCCATAAAACACCACGACGCATGCAGCTTACTCCTTACTATCGTCGCCGACGATTTTATGCCAGATGCCTTTGGCACCTTCCTTCGTGTCCGACCAAACTTCCTTGGCGCCCTGTTTGGTGCTTTCCCAAATATCCTTGGAGCCTTCTTTGGTGTTCTGCCACGCTTCTTTGTAGGTTTGCTTATCGGTCAAAGGTTCAGCTTTCTCTTTACCTTCCTGGAAGCTCTCTTTCGCATCTTCCTTAATATCACGCGCCGTTTCTTTGGTTTCTTCCCACGCCTTGGAAGCATCTTCCTTTACGTCGGCCCATACCCCGGCATGCGCACCGACAGGTAACCACAACGCCGCGGCCAGCATCCCCACTTTCAACCAAGTGGCATTTTGTTTGTTCTGCATATTTCCTCTCCAATCACGCATTTATCCCGTTTTAATAGGGACAGATCATGCAAACTCAAGTGCACCAGTTTATCACGCTTAGGGCACTTGAGGCTTTATACTATATTGAGAGAGAGCTTTGCACGAGATGGCTACACGAATAAAAATGGTTAAAAATAGCCTGATTTTTGTTGAAAAACTTGCTAATAGCGAGCTATTAGCTGCGTT
>JACXUQ010000277.1 GCA_014763835.1 Thiotrichales bacterium | reverse complement strand
CTGACGTGGGAAATCTTCCGCGACACCTTGATTGAACAGGCCGAGCAAGGCGTGGACTACTTCACCATCCACGCCGGCGTGTTGCTGCGTTATATCCCCATGACCGCCAAGCGCGTCACCGGCATCGTATCGCGCGGCGGTTCGATTATGGCCAAATGGTGTCTGGCGCACCATCAGGAAAACTTCCTCTACACCCATTTCGAGGAAATCTGCGAGATCATGAAAGCCTATGACGTCAGCTTCTCGCTGGGCGACGGCCTGCGTCCCGGTTCTATTGCCGACGCCAATGATGCCGCCCAGTTTGCCGAACTGGAAACCTTGGGCGAATTGACGCAAATCGCCTGGAAACACGATGTGCAGGTGATTATCGAAGGCCCCGGCCATATTCCGCTGCACATGATCAAAGAGAATGTCGAGAAGCAGTTGGAAGTCTGCGGCGAAGCGCCTTTTTACACTTTGGGGCCGCTAACCACCGACATCGCGCCGGGCTACGACCACATTACCTCCGGCATCGGCGCCGCCAATATCGGCTGGTACGGTTGTGCGATGCTGTGTTATGTGACGCCGAAAGAGCACCTGGGCTTGCCGAACAAGGAAGACGTTAAAGAAGGCTTGATGGCATACAAGATCGCCGCCCACGCTGGCGATTTGGCGAAAGGCCATCCGGGCGCGCAAATCCGCGACAATGCGTTGTCCAAAGCGCGTTTCGAATTCCGCTGGGTGGACCAGTTCAACCTGGGATTGGACCCGGAACGTGCGCGCGAATACCACGACGACACCATTCCTCAAGAATCCGGAAAAGTGGCGCACTTCTGTTCGATGTGCGGACCGAAATTCTGCTCGATGAAAATCTCGCAGGAAGTCCGCGACTACGCCGCCGAGCAGGAAGCCGCCGCCAATGCAGGCCAAATCACCGAGATCACGCTGGAAGAGATCAAGCAAGGCATGAAACAGAAGTCGGCAGAGTTTATTCAGGCCGGTAGCGAAATCTACCAAAAAGAAGCTTGAGGAGACGGCTATGCGCATGGGAATTCTCGGTGCCGGACTGATCGGCCGTCTGACGGCGCTGCAACTCAGTGCCGAACATCAGGTGACGCTATTTGATGCCGATGACGAAAGGGCCACGCAAAGCGCCGCCTATTTGGCGGCGGCGATGCTCGCGCCTATCGCCGAGTCGGTCGAGACCTCGCACACCCTGATGCAGATGGGGCAACGCAGCCAGCAACTCTGGCCGCAACTGCTCGAACAGTTAGATGAACCGGTGTTTTTTCAACAGGCCGGATCACTGATTCTCGCATTTGAACAGGACAGCGGTAATTTGCAGGACTTTGCCCGTCACCTGAAAGGCGTCGAGGGCGACGATTTTATGCGCATCGACGCGATGCGTCTGGCGGAGCTGGAACCGGAGCTGGCGGCGCAATCCAAGCCGTTCAAACACCTGCTCTATCTGCCGAACGAGGGTCAGCTTGATAACCGTCAACTGTTGAAGGCGTTGGAAATCACGCTGAAAGCGCGCGGCGTAGTCTGGCTTGCTCAGACCCCGGCGGAAGTCCGCGGCCAGCAAATCCGGGCAAACAATCAGTTACACGACTTTGACCGCATTATCGACTGCCGCGGCCTCGGTGCCAAGACGCAGATTCCGTCGCCCAGCCGTTTACGCGGCGTGCGCGGTGAAGTTTTGCGGCTTTATGCGCCCGAAGTCACTTTGAACAGGCCGGTTAGACTGATGCATCCGCGCTATCCGATCTATATCGCCCCCAAGCAGAACCACCATTTTGTGGTGGGCGCGACGCAGATCGAATCGGAAGACAGCCGCGAACCGACGGTGCGCTCCGCATTGGAACTGCTCTCGGCCTGTTTCAGCGTGCATAAAGGCTTTGCCGAAGCGGAGATTTTGCAGATCGCCTCCGGCCTGCGTCCGGCGTTGAGCGACAACGAGCCGAAAATCTGGGTGAACGACAAAGTCATCCAGATCAACGGCCTGTTCCGCCACGGCTATCTGCTCGCGCCGGTCATGGTCGAACAATGCGTGGCACTGGTAAACGGCCATGCCAATGACATACCGCACTACCCGGATTTAATCGAATCACTTTAATTTAGGATTTATTCACCACGAAGACACGAAGGCACGAAGTTTTTTGGCTGGTTTGCACGGCATTGCGGTATCAGCCCCTCTAAAACGTTCGTTATGGCGCTTAGTGAAGGGCGCGGTTAAAAGGTTGCGCTGTTCGAAGCACGCTTGCGTGCAAGATCGCAACCTTCAGCGCACAAGCTTAGGGCCATAGAAGGTTTTAGCGGGGTGGCCTTTTTGGGGTTACCTTTTTTGGCCACGCAAAAAAGGTAACAAGGGCGCAAAATGAACTTAAAGAGAGCTTTGCACGAGTGGGGCGCGAACCGAAGAACTCGGCTGTAGAGCCGAGAACCGAAGAACTCGGCTGTAGAGCCGAGAACCGAAGAACTCGGCTG
>JACXUQ010000276.1 GCA_014763835.1 Thiotrichales bacterium | reverse complement strand
CCAACCGCTGGAACGTCAGTCGCCGCCTATTATTGCCCGCGAAAAGGTCAATCAACCACTCTATACCGGCAATAAAATCATCGACACCCTGATTCCCATCGGCAAAGGCCAGCGCCAGCTGCTCATCGGTGACGAGGGGTTGGGAAGAAGCACGCTGGCGATTGATACGGTGATCAACCAGCGCGGCAAAAACGTACGCTGCGTGTACGTACTGATCGGCCAAAAACGCTCCACCATCGTCAACACCATCGAACTGCTGCGCAAACACAGCGCGCTGGATTACACCACAGTCGTGACCTCGCAGGCCAGCACTCTGCCCGGTTTGCAGTATCTGGCACCGTTTGCCGGCTGCGCCATTGCCGAACACTGGATGCAGCAGGGCAAAGACACCCTGGTGGTGTACGACGACCTTTCCACCCATGCCAAAATCTATCGCGAATTGTCACTGCTGCTGCGCCGCCCGCCGGGACGCGAGGCCTATCCGGGCGATATTTTCTATATCCACGCGCGTCTGCTGGAACGCGCCACCAACCTCAACCCCCAGCATGGCGGCGGCAGTATGACGGCCTTACCGATTATCGAAACCGAACAGGGCGAAATCGCCGCCTTTATCCCCACCAACCTGATTTCCATTACCGACGGACAGATTTATCTGAACCGCGAACTGTTCGTCTCCGGCTTCAGACCGGCCATCGACATCGCCCGCTCGGTATCGCGTATCGGCGGCCAGGCACAGCATCCTCGCATCAAAAAGGAGGCTGGCCACATGAAGTTAGACTACCTGCAGTTTATGGAGTTGGAAGTCTTTACCCGTTTCGGCACACGCCTGGAGGCGCGTATCGAAAAAGCGATTCAGCGCGGCCGCACCCTGCGCGAACTGCTCAAGCAAGGCCATCTTGTACCCAAACCCATCGAATTCCAGCTCGCCTGGCTGATCGCCTTTAACGACGACCTGTTTGACGATATACCGCTGGAACAGCTCGCCGAACGCATGCAACAGCTTGAAGCGCAGGTCATCAACAGCCGTTTGACCATCGACAGCCCGCGCGAACGCTGGAAACAGGCTTTGCAGGAGTGGTTTGCTTCACGTGAAACGACAGAGGACGCTTAAGGTACGCAGATGGCCAGATATCACGAACTCAATCTCTACCGCGCTAAACTCAACGACATCCGCGAGATCATGCACTCCATGAAAACCCTCGCGCAGATGGAGGCCCACAAACTGACCCGCATCATTCAGCAGCAACGCGCCCTGAAAGCGCAGATAGACAACGTCGCTCTGGATTTTTTGCATTTTTTTCCAACCGCCTTGAGCGCCGATAAAATCGTTGGCAAAACCGTGCTGGCGGTGGGTTCGGAACGCGGATTTTGCGGCGATTTCAACGGCAAGCTACTGCAAACCTTTCAAGAACGCTTTGCCGACGACAGCGTGCAACTCATCGCCATCGGCAACAAGCTGCAACCGCTGGTTGAAGACCGCGCCAACACCCTGCCCCTGCCCGGTGCCAATGTCACCGAAGAGATCGGCAATCTGGTAGAGCTGGTCATTAAAACTCTCGCCGAGCAAACGCAAACCGGCACGCTGTATGCCGTGTTTCACAACGAAAAACAGATGGAGCCCGCCATCGAAAAACTCCTGCCTGCCTTTACCGAAATGGCGGCGACGGAGAATGTCCATCGCTACCCGCCCGAACTGAATCTGCCGCCCGATGACTTTATGCTGGAACTGACTGACCACGCCCTGCAACACGCCCTGCAACGCATTTTCACTGTCTCGCTAATGGCCGAAAACCAGCAACGCATCCACCATCTGGAAAACGCCACCCAGCATCTTGACCAAAAAACCGAACAGCTGCAAAAGCGTATGAATGTGCTGCGTCAGGAAGCAATCATTGAAGAAATTGAGGTGATTCTGCTCAATCAGGCCAACCTGACCACACCAGAAGAGGCCTATAGCGGCAGCTGAGGGCGATCATACTCCTCCGGCTCGTCCGAGTAGACACACACATTCCAGTCCGCCGCCAAGCCGTCCTCGGCCAAACAGTAAGTATTGAAGAATTCGACAATTTCACGACGCTGGCAGTGCGCCTCAAACGCCGCCATATCGGCCCAGATTTCGTTGAACACGATCGGAAAACTCTTGCCCTCGGCAAACGGGCTGGCAATCTGGCGCGTTACCCGATACTGCAAACACCCATCCTCGCGCAACGTATTCGGTTCAAGACTCTGTAGCACCGCAAACAACGCCTGCTCCTGACCGGGTTTGGGTAAAAATTGCGCTAAACAGTAAACCTTTGATGACATGTTATATACAACCTTCGAATCCTTACGTTTAAATAACATTTTGATATTGAAGTAAATTTTATTTATAGAGAGCTTTGCACGAGTGGGGCGCGAGAGAAAAATGAGGAAAAAATTGGCTGATTGTGGCGGAAAACGCAGCTAATAGCTGGCTATTAGCAAGTTT
>JACXUQ010000275.1 GCA_014763835.1 Thiotrichales bacterium | reverse complement strand
ATAATGAAACTTCTTTGATTAAACGGATTGGCGGCACCATGAACCACTTTCATGCCACCCAGCAAGGCGAACTCATCGGCACCATCAGCGAAGTGCATGGTCCGGTGGTGGTCATTGCCTGCCAACAGCTGCCGCCGCTCAATCAGGCGCTGTTCGCGCAATTGGACGACAGCCTCTGTCTGTTTGAAGTGCATCAACACCTCGACAAACGCCATATTCGCGCGGTCAGCTTGCACTCCACCCGCGGGCTGTACCGCGGCATGGACGTATTCGACACCGGTTCGCCGCTGCATGTGCCGGTCAGTCCCGATTGCCTCGGGCGCGTACTCAATATTTTCGGCGAACCGCTCGACGGCGGCAAAGCGATCGAGACGGATACTTTCCGCAATATTCATACTCCACCGCCCGATCTTTCCGAAGCCACCGACGGCAGTGATATCCTGATCACCGGCATTAAAGTCATCGATCTGCTCTGCCCGTTTGTCAAAGGCGGCAAAACCGGTCTGTTCGGTGGCGCGGGAGTCGGAAAAACCGTGCTGACCATGGAATTCATGCACGCCGTGGCCTCGATTCACAAAGGCGCATCGGTGTTTGCCGGCGTGGGCGAACGCATGCGCGAAGCGCATGAAATGTGGCATGAAATGGACGCAGCGGGCATTTTGCCGCAATCATTGCTGATTTTCGGACAGATGGACGAAGCGCCGGGCGTGCGTTTCCGCCTCGGCCTGTCGGCGTTGACCTACGCCGAATATCTGCGCGATACCCTGCAAAAGGAGGTGCTGTTTGTCATGGACAATACCTTCCGTTTTGTGCAGGCCGGCAGCGAAGTCTCGAGCCTGTTGGGGCGCATGCCGGCGACCGTCGGTTACCAGCCCACCCTGACGACCGAAGTCGCCGAACTCGAAGACCGCATCACCTCGACCCGCCGCGGCAATATCACCTCGGTACAGGCCATCTACGTGCCCGCCGACGATATGGGCGATCCGGCGGTCAACGCCATTTTGAGCCATCTGGATACCACGGTCATCCTGTCACGCAGTCAGGCCGGCAAGGGCATCTACCCAGCGGTCGATCCGCTCAAATCCAGCAGCAAGGCGATGGATGCCTATACCTTGGGAACGCGCCATTACAAGGTGGCCGAAGCGGTGCGCGAACATTTGGCGCGTTACCACGAACTGGAAGACATTATCGCCATGCTCGGCGTAGAGGAACTTTCACCCAAAGACCAGCTGATCGTCAAACGCGCACGCCGTCTGCAACGTTACCTGACCCAGCCTTTCTGGGTCACCGCCGAGCAAAGCACGCTTAAAGGGGTGTCCGTGCCGCTGGAAAAAACCCTCGATGACTGCGAAGCCTTTTTACGCGGCGATTACGACGACCTGTCGGAAGAACAATGTTATATGCGCGGCGCCATGAGCGATCCTAAGTAGGTGCTGAAATGCCTTTTGTGATGCAACTTCAGGACAGCACCCACAGCCGGACATTCGAGGCGGTGACGGCGTTTGTCGGCGAAGACGCCAGCGGCAGTTTCGGCTTGTTAAGCGGCCATGCGCGTTTTATGACCTCGCTGCAGATCGGGCTGGCGCGCTTCAAGGAAAATGACGGCTGGCACTATCTGGCCACGCCCGGCGCCCTGCTCTATTTTGACGACAACCGGCTAACGATCTCGACGCGACACTTTGTGATTGATGACGATTACACCCGCATCAGCCGGATATTGCAGGAGCAGATTCTGGAGGAAGAAATGGCGTTGCTGCAGCAAAAACAGAGCCTGCGGCGCATGGAAGAAGAGGTGCTCAAACGCCTTTGGAAACTCAACAGGCCGGGTGGCTGACAGCTGTTAGGTGATAAGATGACCGATAAAGAAACGCTTAAAAAACAGGTCGAACGCCAGGTTAACCGCCTGCAGCAGGCGGAAAAACAGCGTTCGACCCTGCTGGCGCAAACCGTCTATCTGGGCACCATCGGCTTGCTGATCGCGCTGCCGATTGTGGTCGGCGCCTATCTCGGCCACTGGCTTGACCAGCAGGAAGCGCTGCGTTACTCCACCAGCTGGACGGTCAGTCTGATACTGCTCGGCGTCTTTATCGGCGCCATGAACGTCTATCTGTTTATTAAACGCACCCCCTAACTGGATCAGGAAAGATGAATTCGTCGGAAATTGCCATCCAAAGCCTGTTTAATATTGGTCCGGTCGCCATCACCAGTACCGTCGTCACCACCTGGGCGATTCTGCTTGGCCTGACGCTGTTTATCGGCGTTTACACCCGCCATTTGGCCGCCGCCCCCGGCAAGATGCAAACCGCCATCGAAGCAGTGGTGATTGCCATGGAAGATGCCATTGCCGCGGTCGCCCCCGAACACGCCAAACGCCTATTGCCGTTTGTCGGCAGCCTATGGATTTTTCTGGTGGTATCCAATCTCATCGGCCTGATCCCCGGCGCGCATTCGCCCACCCGCGACTTTTCCGCCACGGC
>JACXUQ010000274.1 GCA_014763835.1 Thiotrichales bacterium | reverse complement strand
CTTGCTAATAGCCAGCTATTAGCTGCGTTTTCCGCCACAATCAGCCAATTTTTTCCTCATTTTTCTCTCGCGCCCCACTCGTGCAAAGCTCTCGTATTGAGGTACATCAAGTCAAATTAACTTATTGATATAAATGGTTTTAATTGCCTTAAAAATAGGGGCGGTACCAATAAATAGAAACAATTTACAAAGCCTTCGTGGCCTTCGTGCTCTTCGTGATTCAAAAAATCAATCATAAAATGCGGATACCCTGAGTATTTTCAGCGTTTTTTAGGAAGCGTCTTTTTAGCCTTTTTCTTATCAGAAGACTCACTGCCTGCCAGAGCTGTTTCCTCTTGGGCATAGTGCGCCCGCAATTGATCCAATTCGGTTATGCGCGCTTCAATCAATGCGTTAAAACTGCCCGGCGAATAGTGTCCTTTTTTATCCGATTCGCCAGCCGGCAAGCCGCTCAACAAGGCCATGACCTCGTCGATGTGACTCACTGCGTAAACGACAAACTCGCCCTTCTCCACCGCATCGACTACGGCTTGTTTGAGCATCAGATGCGGCCGGTTCGCCGCCGGAATAATCACTCCCTGCTCACCGTTCAAACCACGCGCCTGACAGATATCAAAAAAACCTTCAATCTTCTCATTGACGCCGCCAATCGCCTGAATTTCACCGTGCTGATTCACCGAGCCGGTCACCGCCAGACTCTGCTTTAACGGAATGTCTGCCAGCGCCGACAGCAGCGCACACAGCTCGGCGGCCGAGGCGCTATCCCCTTCCACCTGTCCGTAGGACTGCTCAAACACCAGCGTGGCCGCCAAGGCCAAAGGGCGCTGCTTGGCATAGCGATACGCCAGATAGGAGGACAAAATCATCACCCCTTTGGAATGAATCGCCCCGCCCAATTCGACCTCGCGCTCGATATCAATCACCTTACCGCTGCCGAGACGTGCCGTAGCGGTAATGCGCGAAGGACGGCCAAAAGCATAATCATCCAGCTGAATAACGCTCAAACCGTTAACCTGCGCCACCTCGGCACCGTCGGTTTTGACCAGATAAATGCCTTTCAAAACCGCTTCCTGATAACGCTCGCGAATCTGATCCATACGTTCCAGCCGCATATCAATCGCTTTTTGGACCGCAACCCTGTCGATGACGTCCTGCTGCGTTTGCCGCGCCCAATAGTCCGCTTCCTTGAGCAGATCGACCAGACCGCCCATATGCAGCGATACCTTGTCACCGTCATCGGCCATACGCGAACTCTGCTCAATCACCCGCTCAACGGCTTCGCGCGCCAGCGGCAGTAACCCGTTTTCATGCTGCAACCCGCCAATCATGCGGGCATATAGCGGCATGGAGTCGGCATCGCGTGCCATATCCTCGGCAAAATCCGCCGCCACTTTAAACAGGCGGTCAAATTCCGCATCGTACTGTTTCAACAGAAAGTACAGCAGGCGGCCGCCTGTCAGCACCACTTTGACATCAATCGGAATCGGTTCCGGCTGCAACGACGTGGTGCTGGCCAGACTCAACACCTGTTCCAGCGACTCGATTTTAATCTCGCGCGAACGCAGGGTGCGCTTTAACCCCTCCCAGGCGTAATAGGAGGTCAATACCTTCTGCGCATCCAGAATCAGATAACCGCCATTCGCCAAATGCAGCGCGCCCGGCTTGATCAGCGAGAAATCCGTCAGCAAGGCGCCAAACTGCGCCACATGCTCAATCCGCCCGATCAGGTTCTGATAGGTCGGGTTATCCTCAAACACCACCGGCGCCCCCTCGGTTTCGCCGTTATCCACCAACACATTGACCTGATATTCGACAAAATCGGCCATAATCTGGCTGGCGCTCTGCGCGGTCGGTTTCTTTTCGGCGGCGTATTTGCGCAACACCTCGACCTTTTCGATCATGTCCTGCTTAACGCGCTCGATAAATGCCATGACCTCCGCCTGCTGCCGGTAGTCCGCCTGCAGATCGAGTACATAGTGCGACACCGTGGTTTGCGTGACTTCACGGTTAAGCTGCTTGACCTGCTCACGCGACTCCTTCTGCCAAACCGGAATCTTCAGCAACAGGTTTTTGAGCTCATCCTGAATCTCCTCCACGACACGGCTGATGACCTGTTTCTCTTCATCCGGCAACGCCTGAAACTCCTCCGGCGTCATCGCATGGTCTTCCTTTCTGGGTCCCAGATTCCAACCGTTGGATGTTCTCACCATCAGAATATTATTGCTTTCCGCCTTGGCGGCAATCTCTTCGAGCGCGCGGTCTTCGCGCTTGACGTAGTCGTCGTGAATCGCCTGAAAGGCATTGCGGTATTCGTCACTCTCAAACGCGGCCGGAATCGCCACCAGAATGTCGCTGACAAAACGCTGCATCGCCTGCTGCAACTGATAGCCTGCCCCCTTGGGCAAGCGCAGCACAATCGGTTTGTGCGGCAGCTCAAAGTTATTGATATAACACCAGTCAAACGGCTCTTTTTCCTGC
>JACXUQ010000273.1 GCA_014763835.1 Thiotrichales bacterium | reverse complement strand
ACAAACAAAGAACTCGACGCCAGTAGGGGTAAGTCGAGAAAAATCAGGCTATTTTTAACCATTTTTATTCGTGTAGCCATCTCGTGCAAAGCTCTCTTAATGAAAGAGTAACCGAATTTTATGATTGATTTATTGAACCACAGAGTACACGAAGAGCACGAAGACTTTGAAAAACTTCGTGATCTTCGTCGTCTTCGTGGTTGAGTTTTTTTGAATTTTCAAAAGAGTGCGTGACTTACTGCAACTCGGCCTTATCCGCCGGAACGTAACTCAATTTGAGCAGGCGAACTTCACGCTGGGTTTCCGGATTGCGGTAAATGGTATGCATCGGTTCGCTGCGGACGAACTGGTAATTTTCATCCATAAAGTGGCTGCGCTCCTCAAAGTAACGCTTCAGAATCGAATGCTCCAAATTCCAGCCTTTGGGCATGGCCACGCCTTTTACCGCCTCCGCTGAATTCAAGCCGGCAAGGCAGATCAGCGTGTTGTCTTTGAGCTTGGTGAACTGCACCTTGAGCCAATCACACTGGCCCTCAATTTCACCAAACTGCGTCACCATCACCATCTCGGGGTTTTGTCCGGTTTCAGCGTCGGCGGCATTAATCAAACCCGCCTCCTTCAGTGCCGTCAAAAACACGCGCGCGGCCTGTAAATCCAAAAAACCAATGCGCAGCAAATCGTTGTCGGCGCACAACGCCATCGGATGTAGCGCACTGTCTACTGTTGATATAGCCGCAAGCACCTCGCTCTTGCCTGCAGCGTGGGCCTTATTGACTACAATGCTGTAACCTTCAATCAGAACTGCCATGGTCTTTTCCTGTTTTAAAGTTGCCTGAACTGCCCCTTACCTTAGCGTGGCATTATACGGCAGTTTCCGCGAGGATGCAGGCGGCTATTGGTATGCAAAGACGGGCTATTCCTGCGATTCATCATAAATCACGGTGCGATTACGACCCTGATCCTTGGCGCAATAGAGCGCCTTATCTGCTTGAGACAAGAGGGTTTCCAAATCGTCCGATCCCTCATGCGAGCATGCCAACCCGATGGAAAGTGTCACCGGTGCCACGCCCGTGGCTTTCCAATCGGCTTCACGCATGGCCTGATGCAACTTATCCATCATCGGCTGCAAATGGTCGCAATCGTCCAACGGGGCGACCCATACAAATTCCTCACCACCCCAGCGATATAGAACATCGGTGCTGCGCATCTGCGTCTGCAACAACCGCCCCACATAAGCCAACACCTGATCACCCTTTTGATGGCCGTACAGGTCATTGATATCTTTAAAAAAGTCCAAATCCAACACCGCCACGCCCATGCTGTGCCCATGACGTTTGGCCAGTTGAAATAGGCGGGCGGCCTGCTTCTCGCCCTCGCGGCGATTCATCAGGCCGGTCAACGGATCGTGTGCCGCCAGATTTTCCAGTTGAAACTCGAGTTTCTTATGATCGGTGATATCCCGCACCATACCCACCACATGGGTTGGACGGCCCTCTTCATCGCGCTGACAGACCTTGCCGGTATCATCCACCCAGATATAGTGGCCATTGCGGTTTCTGAGCCGGTAACGCGCCTGGTAAATCGCCCGTTTCTCCGCCAAGTGTTCTTCCAAAATCTCTTTTACGCGCTCAAAGTCGTCCGGATGGACGTTTTTGACCCAGGTATCCAGATGCGGTGTCATCTCGTCCGGCCCATATCCCAACATCTGTTTGAGCTTATCGCTGAAAAACACCGAATTGTCCTCCAGCTGCCACTCCCAAAAACCGTCGGCCGCCTCATTGAGCGCAAACCAGATACGGTTGTTGCGCGAATTCAAATCCACCTCAAGCGCAAGACGCTGATTGATATTGCGCGCCACCGAAACGAAATAGGTGTGACCGGCATAGTCAAAATGCGACGTATTCACCTCAACCGCCACTTCACTGCCATCCTTATGGGCATGGCGGCCGATAAACCGGAACACCTCGTTTGCCAGAATCACCGCTTTGATTTCACTCCATTGTGGCAATCCGGTCACATCCTTCTGCAAACTCAATACCGAATGCTGCAATACCTCGTCCGCTTTATAGCCCAAATCCTCATAGCCCTGACGGTTGCACCAGACGATATTGGAGGATTCGGGATCAATCAGGTAGACCGCATCATAGACCGCCGCGAAGATCTGTTCACACGGTGGCAACGAACCTGGCTCAATAATTTTCATACACCTAAACTCTTGCGAATCGAAAAAGACGCCCCGCAGGACAGCCAAACCAACATAACCATCTATTTTATAGGGGAATAACAACTTCTTGCAACGTAAAATGACGTAATAATTATTAAGAGAGCTTTGCACGAGTGGGGCGCGAAATAAAAATGAGGAAAAAATTGGCTGGTTGAGGCGGAAAACTTGCTAATAGCTCGCTATTAGCAAGTTTTTCAACAAACAAAGAACTCGACGCCAGTAGGGGTAAGTCGAGAAAAATCAGGCTATTTTTAACCAT
>JACXUQ010000018.1 GCA_014763835.1 Thiotrichales bacterium | reverse complement strand
GGATAGACCGCAATAACATAGCGTTCCTGCGATTCGTTACTCCAGATTTCCATCGGCGACATGCCCGGCTCATCATTCGGCACCTTACGCAAATCGATGCGCCCGCCTTTACCGGCATCGTTTACCAGCTCAGGGAAGGCGTTGGAAATACCGCCCGCACCTACGTCATGGATTGATGCGATCGGCGTGTCTTCACCCAAATAAGTACAACGGTCAATCACCTCTTGCGCACGACGCTCCATCTCCGGGTTTTCACGCTGTACAGAGGCAAAATCCAAGGCCTCGGAACCGGAACCGCTATCCACCGAAGAAGCCGCACCGCCACCCAGGCCGATCAACATCGCAGGGCCACCCAAAATAACCAGTTTAGCGCCGACCGGAATATCGCCTTTTTTGATGTGCATATCACGGATATTACCCAAACCACCAGCCAACATGATTGGCTTGTGGTAACCGCGCATCTCTTCACCGTTATGCGTCATCAACGGGTTTTCATAGGTACGGAAATAACCGTTAATCGCCGGACGACCGAACTCATTGTTAAATCCAGCCGCACCCAGCGGCCCTTCAATCATAATGTCAAACGGCGTCACAATACGGCCAGGCTTGCCGTATTCGCGCTCCCAAGGCTGCTTAAAGCCAGGGATATTCAAGTTGGATACGGTAAAACCTGTCAGGCCGGCTTTAGGTTTAGAACCGCGCCCCGTTGCGCCTTCGTCACGGATCTCCCCGCCCGAACCGGTAGCCGCACCTGGCCAAGGAGAGATCGCCGTCGGGTGGTTATGAGTCTCCACCTTGATTTGGAAATGCACCGGTTCTTCCGAAAACTCATACTGACGGGTTTCAGGATTCGGGAAGAAGCGCGTCGCTTGAGGACCTTCCAATACCGCTGCGTTGTCGCTGTAGGCAGACAATACACCTGCTGGGCTCTTTTGATAGGTATTACGGATCATACCGAAAAGGGAGTTCGGCTTATCCTGCCCATCGATTGTCCAATCGGCATTAAAGATTTTATGACGGCAGTGCTCCGAGTTCGCTTGGGCAAACATCATCAGTTCCGCATCCACCGGATTACGCTGCAAACCGTTAAAGGCATTGACCAGATAATCAATCTCGTCTTCGCTCAACGCCAACCCCATTTCACGGTTAGCCTTGACCAACGCTTCGCGTCCGCCGCTCAATACATCCACCGTGGTCATCGGCTTCGGCGTCTGATGCGAGAACAGGTTTTCCAGACCGGCAAAAGAGGTGTGAACCTGCTCCATCATGCGATCGTGCAAGGCGGCCTGCATCGCACGCATATCGGCAGCGGCAACGCCCTGCATAAAATAGACAATACCGCGCTCGATACGCTTGACCGCATCAATACCGCACGTATGGGTAATATCCGTTGCCTTGGAAGACCAAGGCGAAATCGTGCCCAAACGCGGCGTCACCACACAGCTTTGCGCATCCAGAGTTGCATCCAGGTTATCTTGTGTATTGTTCAACAAGGTCTTTAAATGGGCGATATCATTCGCGCTCAACTCGCCGTTTGACTCAACAAAATAGACATATTGTGAACGAATCGCTTCGATGCCTGCCACGTTTTTCAGCTTGGCCAACAATTGATTTAAGCGATAGTGCGAATGTGCCGGCTTGCCCCAAATAATCTGCATAGAACTATCCTTCAAAAAAAAACCCCCGAATCTCGAGGGCAAAAACTAAAATCGGTTACTGACCCAATAAACCTAAACGCTTGAACAAATATTTGCGTTTCTCTTCATTAAGCGGCACATCGTCTTCCTGTGCCTTGGCCGTCAAATAAGTTCTGGACGCATCTTGCTCGTCCGCTTCCAACTGCAATACCACCACTTTCGGCAGCTGCACCTTGTCGGCCCCATCTTTCCAGAAGGCCAGCTTGCCCAAGAATGAATCGTCTTTGCGCGCTTCGTCCGGCACTTTCACCAATAGCTGACGTTTGACCTTGTCAGACTCATCCACCTGCCAGTCGGCACGGTAGATCATGGCTTGCAGATAACTCCAGCTCTGATCCATATTGGCATGCAATACCAGACCGGCCAACTCCTGCTGACCGTTGAATTCTTCGGTCATCTTGCCGGTCACCTTCAACTGCGCCAACGCCACATCCGACGTTGAACCGAAGAAAATCATTGCCTGGTAGAGAGCTTCCGCTTCAAACAGCGGGTTATATGGCTTGATACGCCACTTCTCCTCGCCTCCGACGCCAAGATTGCTATCAGGCGAGAACAGCATATGGTGATGGAAATAGACACGGGTTTTATGTGTGTTCATATCCGTTTCAATGCGCGCCACCAAACGGTCATAGACCCCGTCAGCCACTTCCGGACGCCAGCTGTTCAACAGTTTAGTCAGGAAACCGACATCATCCAACGGCACCAGAGTGGTTCGTTTGGTGAACTTGGACTTGATAATACCGATATCCTTGCGTTCCTCTTCAACCTCCATACCCAGGGTGTTCAGGAAGCGCTTGATACTCTGCCATACATGCTCACTATTGGTGGTATCCACTTCCAGCCAGCGCTCGGAGAGGTTCGATTTTATAGTCACGCCGTCCGCTTTGTAAGTTGGAATGAAATCATTCTGCTTAACCTGTGCCTGCGACTGTTGGAAGACAATTTCCATCTGCTCCTGTTTTTTGGAGGGGTGGAACAGGTTTGGCGGCATCTCAAGGTTACGCGCCAACTCCTTGTTGTTTTCGCGATAATTCGGCTCGTCCGAACCCAGTAAATTGGAAACGGTGGAACAACCGCTTAAGCCGGCCATAGAGCCGGCCAGTGAAACAGTCAGAACGATTGGTAGCAACTTTGTGGTTGATTTCATGCGTACGGTATGTCTCTTGATTTGACGAAATTAAAGAATGCCGGCCTGCTGCATCGCAGCACGGACAATCGGCTGGGATTTTGCAGACAGCGGCGTGAGCGGCAGGCGAATCGCATGACCGATCAACCCCATTTCCGCCAGGGCCCATTTGACCGGAATCGGATTGGATTCAACGAACAGATCACGATGCAAAGCTGCCAAAGGCGCATCCAGGCGGCGTGCGGTTTCCGCATTGCCCGCCAAGGCGGCCTTGTAGATTTCATGGCAGGCTTTGGGTGCCACATTCGCGGTTACCGAAATACCGCCATGTCCACCCGCCAGAATAAAATCAACCGCAGACGCATCATCCCCGGTATACAGATCAAAATCCTCGCTCACACCGGTCTTGATTTTGGCGACACGCGAAATATCCCCGGTCGCCTCTTTGATACCGATGATGTTCTTGATTTTGGAAAGACGGATGACCGTTTCCGGCAACATATCACAGGCGGTGCGCCCGGGAACATTGTAGAGAATCTGCGGAATATCGACCGCCTCGGCCACTTTTTTGTGGTGAAGATAAAGACCTTCCTGAGTCGGCTTATTATAGTATGGCGTGACCAGCAGACAGGCATCCGCACCAGCATCCTTGGCGCACTGCGTCAACTGAATGGCTTCACTGGTTGAATTAGCGCCCGTACCGGCAATCACCGGAATGCGTTTATTGACCTTGTCGACAACGAACTTGACCACCGCGCAGTGTTCTTCCATATCCAGGGTGGCCGACTCACCGGTCGTACCTACTGCAACGATGGCATCCGTGCCCGCTTCGATATGAAATTCCACCAATTTTTCCAGCGATGCAAAATCAACCGATTCATCATCCAACATAGGTGTGACTAAAGCCACCATACTGCCTCTAAACACGGCGAAACACTCCAATAGATTAGCGCTAACTCAAAAAAGAGTAATCTTACCCTTTCCCCCTCAACTCTTCAACTTAAATTAACCCCCGGTTTCAGGCGCCCCGGGGCAATTTTTAGGTACTGAAATAATTCGCTTTTTTAAAGGTTGAATCACTCTTTAAAACTCGGCATACTGGACTCAAATCAACGTTAAAGGAAAAGCTTATGAGCCTTGTCATAGGTGCAAAAATCCCAGACTTCTCACTTCCAGCCACCTCCAATCGCACCATCACCCGAAACGACCTCCTCAATCATTACACCGTTTTGTATTTCTACCCCAAAGACAGCACTCCCGGCTGCACAACCGAAGGCCGCGACTTTTCTGCACTACACGACCAATTTGCACAACTGAACGGGCAGATATTCGGCGTCTCTCTGGACTCCATGCAACGCCATGAAAACTTCAAAAACAAACAAGCCTTTGCATTTGATCTGATTTCTGATGTTGATGCCGTGCTATGCAAACTGTTTGGCACCTACCAGCTCAAGAAAAACTTCGGCAAGGAGTATATGGGCATCGTGCGCAGCACCTTTTTGATCAACCCTCAGGGCGAACTGGTCGCGGAATGGCGTCAGGTCAAAGTCAAAGACCATGCACAGGAGGTATTGGAAAAACTCAAAACATTTCCCCAATAAAGCTCACCGACTTTAACCCGGCCTGTTGAGAATTTTTAGCGTCGAATTCACGCAAAACTTTAAAGATGTGCTCACGATACAAGGAAGCCACCCATGACAAACGAAAGCCGCAAACTGTTTATCCTTGATACCAACGTCCTTATGCACGACCCGATGGCACTGTTCAATTTTGAAGAACACGACATCTTCATCTCCATGACCGTGCTGGAAGAATTGGACACCGCGAAAAAAGGGATTTCCGAAGTGTCCCGCAACGTGCGTGAAACCAACCGTCTGATCGACCAGATCATCAGCGACGCATCGTTTGAAGAGATCAAACAAGGCTTGCCGTTGGAGCGCATTCACCCGGGTAACGGTAAAGAGCGCTTGCATCTGGGCAAGTTGTTTTTTGAAACAGAACCGCTGCTTGCAAAACTCCCCATCTCCCTGCCCAGCCACAAGGCCGACAACCACATTCTGCAAACCGGCCTGGCGCTGAAAGAGCGCTTCCCCAAGCGCAATGTGACCCTGGTCACCAAAGACATCAATATGCGCATCAAATCCTCGGCCGTTGGCCTGCACTCCGAGGATTACTTCAACGACCGCGCACTTGAGGATGTGGATCTGCTCTACACCGGCTGGGAAAAACTGCCGGAACACTTTTTTGAAGAGCACGGCAAGGAGATGAAATCATGGCAGGACGGCAGCCGTACCTTCTATGAACTGGATGTTGGCAAAGACTGTACCTGGCACGCTAACCAATGCTTAGTCAGCGAAAACGAAGCCGGTTTCAGCGCGATTGTCCGTTCGGTTGCAAACGGCAAGGCCACGCTCGAATATATGCAGGATTTTGGCCGCGGCTCCCACGGCGTCTGGGGCATCCAGGCACGCAATCCGGAACAGAATATGGCGCTAAACTTCCTGATGGACCCGGAAATCGATTTCGTTTCGCTACTGGGGATTGCGGGTACCGGTAAAACCCTGCTGGCGCTGGCGGCTGCACTGGAGCAGACTCTGGACATGAACATTTATAACGAGATCATTATGACCCGCGCCACCATTCCGATCGGCGAAGACATCGGCTTCCTGCCCGGTACCGAAGAGGAGAAAATGACACCGTGGATGGGGGCATTGATGGACAACCTGGAGGTACTCACCTCCGCCGAAGGCAGCACCACCAACTGGGAGAAGGAGAGCACCCAACAACTCATCAGCAAGCGCATCAAGATCAAATCGATGAACTTTATGCGCGGCCGCACCTTCCAGAATAAATTCATCATCATCGACGAGGCGCAGAACCTGACCTCCAAACAGATGAAAACCCTGATTACGCGCGCCGGCAACGGCACCAAAATCGTCTGTATCGGTAATATCGGCCAGATCGACTCGCCTTACCTGTCGGAAACCACCAGTGGTCTGACCTATGTAGTTGACCGCTTTAAGAATTGGCCGCATAGCGCGCATATTACTTTACAGCAGGGCGAACGTTCACGCTTGGCCTTGTATGCATCAGACAATCTCTAAGACACTTTCCGCAAAAACCAAAAAGGCCGCATTTGCGGCCTTTTTTACACATGGCTAAGCGGCTAACGATTACTTAACGTGCTCTTTCATCACCTCTTCCGGCAAGGTAAACCCTTGCTCCAAAGCCTTGTCTCGGCAGTAATTGATGGCAAAATCCAGCAACTCACCCACCGCACGATGACGGAACTTATGCTTCTGACGCACGTGCGAGAACGGACGCACAATCGGCGGATCGAGCGGAATCGCCTTCAGAGTGTTCAAACGCAACTCTTTTGACAGCGTTGTGCGCGATACAATGGCCAGACCCACGCCTGATTCAACCGCCATCTTAATCGCTTCCGGACTACCCAGTTCCATCACGACATTCAAATCGTTGTAGCTCAACCCTTGCTCACGGATGTAGTTATCGATAACGGAACGTGAACCGGAACCCTCTTCACGCGAAATATATGGGTACTTGCGAATCCCTTCGACAGAAACCCGGTCGCGCTTCGCCAGAGGATGATCCAACGGACAAATCAGCTGCATCTCATCCAGACGGCAGACATCGACTTCCAGGTTTTTATTATGAACCGGCGCTTCCACCAAACCCAAATCGATCATATTGTTCTCGACCATAGAGACAATCGCATCGGTATTACCCACCTGCAGGCGGATGTTGACATCCTCGAACTGCTTTTTAAACGCGCCCAACAGGCTCGGCAACATATATTCGGCAATCGTAGTACTTGCACCGATTACCAGACTCCCGGTCACCTCACCGGTCAACTCGCGCACTTCACTGTTCATTTTCTCGTAATGTTCGAGAATCTGATCGGCGTAGTCATAAACCACCTTACCTGCCTCGGTCAACGTGATTTTATTGTGGGTACGATCAAACAGACGTGTATTGAAAAAATCTTCCAGCTGTTTTACCTGAAACGTCACCGCCGGCTGCGTCATATGCAGTGTTTCAGCCGCTTTGGTAAAACTCATGACTTTGGCAACGGTATGGAATACCTGAAGACGTCTATCTGCCATCCGAAATTTCCTTTATGGTCGATAAAATATTTTAAAGCTTTCAGAATATAGGCCTTTTATAGGCCAATGTCAAACATATTAATGACTGCATAAAGCGGCCGCCAAGCAGCTTAAATGCGACTCTTTGCGTAGCCATTCAAACCGGTCGAAATAACCATTTGTTTTAATTGGTTTTAGCTTCTTCGAGCTGTTCTTTCAGCTCGCGAATCTCTTTTGTCATATGTTTAATGATCTTCTCAACATGCTCTTGATTTTCAAGCGTTTGCTTTTCCAGACGCTCCTCCATCAAACGCACATAATTCAAAATCTCATGCTCCTGCTGACGCTGTCCGCTGCCGATCAAAAAAGCGGCAATATTGGCAGTAACCAATGAAAACAGGACCACACCGAAAATAATCAAAAACACCCCGAACAGGCGTCCGTTTTCGGTCGCCGGCACCACATCGCCATAGCCGACTGTTGTCACCGTTACAATGGCATACCAAATACCATCCGAAAATGTACGATCCTCCAGATAGGCAAAGGCACCGCCGGCCCCCACAATCAGAAACGCGGCGCCAAACAGAATCTGCCCAAAACGGTGTCGCTTCAGAACCGCTTCGGCGTCCCGGTAAAAATGCGCAAAGAAGCGCAAAAACATCAACAGCCTGAGAGAGCGGACAATCGCCACCCAATCGCTGCTCCACTCAATCACCGGACACGCAAACACCACAATCAACACGTTCAGCCAGTTCTCACGCAGATAGCGCCTGCGATCGGTAACGTTATAGAGATTCACCCCCAGTTCAGCCGTAAAGATCAGCCAAACCATCACCGACACCCAATAGGTATTTATCGAAGACCCCGAATAAAACAGCAACAACTGCACAAAAACGGCAAAAACCGCCAGCAGCACCAGCACCTCAAGCTGCGCGCCAATGCGCTTGGCTTTAGCATTCTCACGGTAACTGACGCCGCTGATGCCGAGCAACACCTTGTAATCCATACTCTCTCGCTGTAGTTTGTAACGATAAACCGCTTAGTCTTCCAACGGCCGTTTCGCCAGCAGCGGCAAAGCGTCACGCCCGTTTAACGCCTGCGCCATCAACCAGTTTTTGATGTGCGTCAGGCGATTGGCCAACGGCAGGAATCCGCGTCTGAAAACGGTTTTCAGCGACACATCCTGTTTGAACAGCCAGCCAAAGCCTTCCATTGAACGTTGCACAATCGCATTGTCGCCGCGGCGCCATCTCTCGTAACGGCGCAACACCGATAGCCGTCCAATCGGCTTGCCTTGCTCTCTGGCCTCTGTCAACACATCGATCAGGGCCGCCACATCCAGCAATCCGAGATTCACCCCCTGACCGGCCTGCGGATGAATGGTATGCGCAGCATCGCCGACCAATGCCAAAGCGGGCTTGACGTAATGTTCGGCATGACGCCTGACCAGCGGAAATGCAGCGCGTTCGGCCACCTCAATGACGCGTCCTAACTTCCAATCAGAGGCCACACCCAGTTCGCGCGCAAAATCTTCATCCGACAAAGCGAGCGCCCAGCGCATCTTCTCTAGCGGCAAATACCAGGCGATTGAGCTGATATTGTCATCCATCGCCAGATAGGCAAACGGCCCCTCCTTGCGGTAGCGCTGCCAGCAGGTATCCTCATGCGACAATTCGGTTTTGACACACCCCACCACTGCACACTGTTCATAGTCGTGTGTATCCAGACCAATCGACGCCAACTGTCTGATTTGCGAATTGGCACCGTCGGCACCGACAATTAAACGTGCTTGAATTGTTCCAACATCTTCCAGCTCCAACCCGGCCTGCTCAGTTTCCAACGTCAAATTTCTGAGCTTGGCGCCAAACAATACCCTTACCTTGGAACAAGCCGCAAGCTGCTCCCACAAAGCCGCCTGGATAATTTCGTTTTCTACCGTGTACCCTAAATTGGACTCATCCAACTCCTGCGCGGAAAAATGCACCTCGCCTGCCGTGACCTCATCCCAGACATGCATGGCGACAAAAGGGTGATAGCGTCTTGATACGATGCCTTGCCACGCCCCCAGATTGCGCAAAATATTTTCCGACGCGCGCGTCAGTGCGCTCACGCGGGTTTGATAAGGGGAGTTCGGCCGCCATTCCACCTGCGGCGCCTGCTGTTCCAGCAGCAGCACCTCAAAACCTTGCTTGCCCAATCCCAACGCCAGCGCGGCACCGACCATGCCGCCGCCAACTACCACGACATCCCACAGCGTTTCCTGCGGATTTTCGGCGAGATGAAAAGCCGTTTGTGTTGTCATCGCTGCACTCCTCTTGCCGCTCCCCCCATTGCAAAACGGGCAAAACGTCTTTTCAGGCCCGGCATGGCCTGCAGCGCCATCAAACCGAGTCCGCGCAAGTGCCCGACAATAGGCGAATGATGCTGAAACACCTGAATCAAACTGTCTGTCAACCCCATGACTTTTTCATGATCTTCGGCACGCGCGCTGGCGTAAGTTTGCAAATAATTGATCTCCCCCGGATCCTGACCGGCATCCAACCCCTGCAAAAACTCACCGATATCGCGGATACCCAGATTCAAGCCCTGTGCCGCCACCGGGTGCTGAGTATGCGAGGCGTTGCCCATCAATAAAGCACGCCCCTGCGACATCTGCGGCACATAAGTCTCTTTGAGCGGATAGGCCACGCGCGGACTGACTTCACAAAAACCGCCGAGGCGTTCACCCATTTTAGCGGCAAACAAATCCATAAAGGCGGCATCATCCAATGCCATCACGCTGTCCAACTGCTCCTCAGGACAGACCAGCACCGCCTTGTGGCTGTGCCCCTGCATCGGCAGTAGCGCCACGGGACCGTCTTCAGTGAAACGCTCAAAAGACCAGCCCTGCGGATGTTCGCGCGTTGCGATCTGCGCAATCACACCGTAAGCGTGATAGGACTTCTGTTCCATCTCCAGACCCAACACCTTTCTGACCTGCGAATCGGTACCGTCGGCGCCGACAATCAATCGGCTTTGCACCGTCACCTCATTCTCAGCGGTCTGCACTTTGGCAACCACCTGCCGCGTATCCTGCGAAAAATCCACCAGACGCGCCGGACATAACATGTGAATATTGGCAAAACCCTGTACCGCCTGCCACAGCACTTTGCCCAGATCGCTCGACTGCACACTGTAACCCAGCGCCGGCACACCGGCCTCATCGGCATGCAACAAAGTTAATCCCAGATAGCCTTTTTGCGAGACATGCACATGCTTAATCGGCGTTACAAAGACACTTAATGCCTCCCACACCCCCAGAGTTTCCAATATCTTTCTGGAACCATAGGAAAGCGCCAATACACGGCCGTCAAACGAGTTCTTGGCTTGCTCCGGTGCGTTGGACAACGGCACTGGCTCAGCCATGGCGACCTTAAAACCCTTTTGTGCCAGGCCCAGCGCCAACATCAACCCCACCGGACCGCCGCCGGCAATAAATACATCTGTTTGCAAGCCGTCGTTTTGCATGCTTCACCACTCTGAATTAACTGTCGGTCTTTTGGAGATAAACATTATTTTCCTGCATCCAGGCTTCAATCTCTTTGACACTGCGCGGCAGGCCTTGCGTCAGCACTTCATGCCCGGTTTCCGTCACCAGCACATCGTCTTCAATACGGATGCCGATGCCCCACCACTGCGGATCGACATCTTCCGCCTCGGCAGGAATATAGAGCCCGGGCTCGATGGTCACCACCATACCAGGTTGCAACTCGCGCCACTGGCCGTTGATTTTGTATTGGCCGACATCATGCACATCCATGCCGAGCCAGTGGCCGGTGCCATGCATAAAAAAGCGTTTATAGGCCTGCGATTTAATCAACTGCGCCGGCTTGCCCTGCAAAATACCGAGTTTGATCAAACCGCGCGTCAGAATATCCGCGACCTTCTCATGCAATTGATCGTAAGGCACGCCGGGCGCGACCATCGCCACCGCCGCCTGCTGCGCCTTCAGCACCAATGTATAAAGCTGCAACTGCGCCTCGCTGAAACGCCCGCCGACCGGAAAAGTATTGGTAATATCGCCGGCATAGCCTTTGAATTCGGCACCGGCATCCACCAACAGTAACTGATGCTCTCCCATCAAATCGCTGTTTTCGGTATAGTGCAAAATGCAGGCGTTATCGCCGCTGGCCACAATCGAATTAAAGGCCACCTTCTGCGCCCCTTGGCGCATAAATTCGGCTTCCAGTTCGGCCTGCACCTGATATTCGTAGCGTCCGTCAGCCGCATGACGCATCGCCGCCAGATGACCTTGCACCGAAATACGCGCCGCCTCACGCATCAACGCAATCTCTTG
>JACXUQ010000272.1 GCA_014763835.1 Thiotrichales bacterium | reverse complement strand
GTGGCTTATCTCGGGCCGGAGGGCAGTTATTCGCACGCCAGTGTCATCAAGCAGTTCGGTTCTTCGGCGCATCCGCTGGCCGTTTCCACTTTGGAAGAGGTGTTTGCGACGGTGGAGCGTGGGGAGGCCAATTACGGCATCGTGCCGGTCGAAAACTCGTCGGAAGGGGTGGTTAAAGCGACCGAAACCGAACTGCTGAAAAGCAAGTTGACGGTATCGGGCGAGGTGGATCTGGCGATTCATCATTGTCTGCTTTCAAAGAGCTCGGAATTGGATGCTGTGCGCAAGGTGGTGGCACACTCCCAGGCGTTGGGTCAGTGCCAGCAGTGGTTGAAAAACAATATGCCGTGGGTTGAAGTGGAAGCGGTGGCATCCAATGCCCTGGCAGCGAAAATGGCACAGGAAGATGGCAGTTTGGGTGCGATCGCTTCCGAACAGGCGGCGCAGCTGTACGGTTTGCAGATTCTGGAATCCAATATTGAAGATCAGCGCGACAATACCACCAAGTTCTGGGTCGTCGGGCGTGAGTCGACGCAACCTAGCGGTGCCGATAAAACCTCGATGATCGTTTCCATTCATAATAAATCCGGCGCCTTGCTGGAGCTGTTGTCCTGCTTTGCCAACCGCAATATCAGTATGACGCGCATCGTTTCCCGTCCATCCAACAATAAAAAGTGGGATTATCTGTTTTTTATCGATGTATTGGGTCACCAGGCGGACGAAGCGCTCCAGCAGGCGTTGCAGGAGGTTAAAGACAAAGCCTCTTTCTTCAAGTTGTTGGGCTCCTACCCGATTTCTCCGCTTGATGCATAACCCGGCCTCATTCATAAAGTTTGATTAAGAGTTGTTGATGACAAACCCTTCCCGTTTATTTTGCGATCAAGTCCAGCCACAAATTTTAGGTATTCACCCTTATGTGCCCGGCAAGCCGGTCAGTGAGTTACAGCGTGAATTGGGATTGACGCGCATCTCCAAATTGGCCTCTAATGAGAACCCGTTAGGCACGAGTCCTAAGGTGTTGGCGGCAGTGCAGGCGGAATTGGGCGAAATGGCGCGTTACCCGGATGGGGCGGCGTTTGAAGCCAAAGCTGCTGTGGCGGCGTTTTTAAGGGTTAAGAGTAATCAGATTGCGCTTGGTAACGGCTCCAATGAATTGCTGGAGCTGGTCGCGCGTGTTTTTGCCGGACCGGGCGATGAAGTGGTCTATTCGCAATACGGTTTTGCGGTTTATCCGATTTCTGCGCAAGTGGTTGGCGCCAAAGGCGTTGAGGTCAAGGCCAAAGGCTGGGCGCACGACCTGGCTGCGATGTTGGCGGCGGTAACCGATAAAACCAAGATTATCTATATCGCCAATCCCAATAACCCGACGGGTACTGTATTCGGTAAGGCGGAATGGGAAGCGTTTATTTCGCAGGTGCCTAAGCAGGTTGTGGTGGTGTTGGATGAGGCTTATCTGGAATACTGTGATTATGCCGATTATCCAAACGGATTGGATTACATTGAACAGTACCCGAATCTGTTGATTTCGCGCACCTTCTCCAAAGCTTACGGTTTGGCGGCTTTGCGTGTAGGTTATATGGTGGGGTGTGAAGAAATTATCCAGTATATCAATCAGTTGAGAGCGCCGTTTAACATCAATCATTATGCGCAAGTAGCCGTTGTAGAGGCGTTACAGGATCAGGATTTTGTGGCGCAAAGCGTGGCCGTTAATAAGGCCGGCATGCAGCAGATCTGTTCTGCGTTGACGTCACTGGGTATCCAGATGATTCCTTCCAGCGGTAATTTTGTGTGCGCCCATTTTGGCGGGCAAACCGCCCGTGTTAATCAAATGCTGCTGCAAAAGGGGGTGATTGTGCGTCCTTTGGGCGGTTACGGCATGGGAGAGACATTGCGCATTTCAATCGGCACGGCGGAAGAGAATCAGCATTTTATTGAGGCATTGACTGCAGTTTTGGCTGAGTTGTCTGGAGCAGCAAAATGAGCCTGGCCTTGCCTGTTAAAAAGATCACGGTGGTTGGCGTCGGCTTGATCGGCGGTTCCTTTGCCAAAGGAATCAAGGAATCGGGCCTGTCGATCGAGATTGTGGGCTATGGTCATAATGAAGCCAATTTGCAGCTCGCGGTAGAGTTGGGTGTGGTGGATAGCTATGCCACGGATATGGCCGAAGCGGTTAAAGACAGTGATCTGATTATGCTGGGCGTGCCTTTGGGGGCGATGCAATCTTCTTTGGAAGCTATGCGTCCTTATCTAAAAGCGGACGCCATCATTTCTGATGTGGGCAGTGCCAAGATGTCGGTGATTGAGGCGGTTAAGGCCGTATTTGGCGAGTTGCCGACACGTTTTGTGGCGGGGCATCCGATTGCCGGCAAGGAAAAAAGTGGCGTCGCAGAGGCCGATGCGGAACTGTTTGTAAAGCATCGTGTAATTTTGACGCCGACAGTAGAAACTGAACAGGCCGCCTTGGAAACGGTTAGAAGTCTTTGGCAA
>JACXUQ010000017.1 GCA_014763835.1 Thiotrichales bacterium | reverse complement strand
ATCATCTGCGAGAAACCGACACTTTCGGGCGCTGGGGCGGTGAAGAGTTTATTGCCATCTGCCCGGATACCGATTTGCAGCAGGCCATGATTCTGGCGGAGAAACTGCGTGAAGGCATCGCGCAGACAGCCATGCCGCATAGTATTCAGCACACCGTCAGCATCGGTGTCGCACAATACCGTGAAGGGGAGTCGATTGACCAGCTCATATCGCGCGCCGATCAGGCGCTCTATCTGGCCAAGCATCAGGGCAAAAACAAGGTCATCAACTGCCAGCAACTGCAAGCGACCTGGGCACTCACGGAATAGCGACATGCCCATAACTTCTGCTTAAACCGGGCTGGAAGCGCGTTATAATGTTTTCATTTCACAGGGCTGCGGGCACGCTGCAAGCAGCACAACAGCCAATACAGAAAAGAGAAGATCATGCTGTCAACCAATCAGGTTCCTCATCTGCAAACCGCTTTAACCGGGCCGCTACTTGAACTCGAAGCCCATCTGCTGGCCAACCGCACCGAAATCGAATCCTGGTTGCGCAAGCAGTTTATGCAGACGCCGGCCCCGTTTTACGCCTCCGTTGACCTGCGTAACGCCGGCTACAAGCTCGCACCGGTCGATACCAACCTGTTTCCGGCCGGATTCAACAACCTGCATCCCGACCTGCGCTCACTGGCAGTCCATGCCGCACAAAACGCCGTGACCCAAATCTGTCCGATCGCCGACGGCATTCTGCTGATTCCGGAAAACCATACACGCAATCTGTTCTATATGGAAAACGTCTTTGCGCTGAAAACCATTCTGGAAAACGCCGGTTACGAAGTGCAGATCGGCTCTCTATTGCCCGACCTGAATGCGCCCCTGCTGATGGAACTACCTTCCGGTAATGTACTGACGCTCAAACCCATTCGCCGCGAAGGCAACAAAGTGGGCGTGGACGATTTCTTCCCCTGCGCCGTTTTGCTGAACAACGACCTGTCCGCCGGCCGCCCGGCCATTCTGGAAGACATCGACCAGACCCTGCTGCCGCCGCTGGAGCTCGGCTGGGCCAACCGTTATAAAACCCACCACTTCCAGCATTACGCCGATGTAACAGGTGAATTTGCCGAGTTGATTGGCATCGATCCCTGGCTGATCACCCCAACCTCGGTGCCTTGCGGCCCCATCAACTTCAAAGAGCGCACCGGGCTGGAAACCTTGGCGGAAACCGTCAACCAGATGCTGGAAAACACCCAGGAGTATTACCGCACGCACGATATCGCCTGCAAACCGTTTGTCATCGTCAAATCCGACAGCGGCACTTACGGTATGGCAATCATGTCGGTCAATACAGCGGAAGACGTCCTCAATCTGAACCGCAAACAGCGCAACAAGATGGCCTCGGTCAAAGAGGGGCTGCAGGTCGAACAGATGCTGGTGCAGGAAGGGGTTTACACCTACGAAACCATTGACGGCGCCGTGGCGGAACCGGTGGTTTACATGATCGGCAGCCATGTGGTAGGCGGTTTCTACCGTGTGCACACCGGCAAAACGGCGACCGACAACCTCAACTCGCCGGGCATGCACTTCCAGCCGCTGTCGTTTGAAACCCCGGGCGTGGTTCCCGACGAACAGCAGTCGCCCGACGCTTCCCCCAACCGCTTCTATGCGTATGGCGTGATTGCGCGTTTGGCACTGCTGGCGGCGGCGCGCGAAATCGCCGAAGCAAAAGCCAAAAAACAAACAGCAAAATAAACCCGAATAAACTCAACAGGCCGGCCTGTTGAGTTTCCATCCACTGCATTTTGAGGAACCTGCCATGCGCCTGAAAGTCGGCATCGTCATGGACCCGATCGAAACCATCAAGCCTTACAAAGACAGCTCTTTTGCGATGCTGCTCGAAGCGCAGCGCCGCGGCCACAGTCTGTACTACATGCAACCCGAAGACGTCTATCTCAAAAACGGGCAGGCCTGGGGTGAAGTCAGCGAACTCAAAGTCTGGGACCGCAACCGAGAGGAACAATATTACGGTTTCGGGCAGACGCAGGAAATGCCGTTGAAGGAACTGGACATCATCCTCATACGTCAGGACCCGCCTTTCAATAACGACTACCTCTACAGCACCCATATGCTGGAATTGGCGGAGGCGGAAGGCGTGCTGGTGGTCAATAAACCGCAAAGCCTGCGCGACGCCAACGAAAAACTGTTTGCCAGCTGGTTCCCAGACTGCACCCCGCCGACCCTGGTGGCCGCCGACCGGGATCGTCTCAAAGCCTTTATTCAGGAACATCGCGACACCATTCTCAAACCGCTGGACGCGATGGGCGGCAGCTCCATTTTCCGCGTGCGCCACGACGATCCGAATATCAACGTCATTCTGGAAACCATGACCGGCTTCGGCAAGCACCACATTATGGCGCAGGTTTACCTGCCGCAGATCAAGGACGGCGACAAGCGTATCCTGCTGATTAACGGCGAGCCGATCGATTATGTATTGGCTCGCATTCCCGCCGAGGGTGAAACCCGCGGCAATATCGCCGCCGGCGGTACCGGCGTGGGCATGCCCATCAGCGAGCGCGAGCGCTGGCTCTGCCGGCAGATTGCGCCGGTGCTGAAAGCCAAGGGCTTGTATTTTGTGGGGTTGGATGTCATCGGCGATTACATCACCGAAATCAACGTCACCAGCCCGACCTGCATCCGCGAACTCGATGCCCAGTTCGGCCTGAATATTGCCGGCACCCTGTTCGACTGCCTGGAAAACCACCTGCAAAAATAAGGCCGCCCAAAATGGCGGCCTGTCAGCAATTCTAAGCTGGCGTTTTTACCGCCAAACTTAGGCAAACTGCATGATGTCGTTTTCAAGCATACCCAAAGCCTGATCCAGATCGGCGGTAACCTTAATGAACGCACTCATCAACTCATCCAGTTTTTCATGTAACGCCCGAGACGCATCACCCTCTTGCTTAAGCTGGTTGCGCAACTGCAAGGCCTCCTCGACCATAGCATGTTGACGATGGTGCAGACGCTCAACTTCCTGCCATACCGGCCAGCCGGTAATCTCCGGTTTGGCTTGCGCCAGTTTGCTCAACGCCTTGCCGACGGCACACAAGCTCGGCTGCACTGCCACAGTTTCATCAAACTCGACATTGATGCCGTTCAGGTAGGCTTCCGTTGTAGTACGCCAGATGCGCATATTGCGGCGAATATCGGTTAAACGCACTCCCTGAATGGAAACGGCTTCATTTTTCGTCTGCTGTTCGACCAAACGCTCGTTCAACTTGAACTTGTCGATTTCGCCGTGCAAATTGTCAGCCTGCTGACGCAACGAAATCGCCGCCGCCGAGGTCTCCTCTACCAGTGCGGCATTTTGCTGGATATTCGAGTCCAACGAATTGATCGCCGAACTGATATCGCGCACACTCTGCTGCTGTTCGCGAATCGACTCCATGACGTCACCCAGTGTTCCGCTGATTTTGATGACGCTCTGATCGACTTCGCCAAACATAGTATGCGTCGCATGGACGCGCTCCGCCCCTTGATTGACTTTGCTGCCCGCTTCCTCAATCAGCAGCTTGATTTCACGCGCCGCTTCGGCCGATTTCTGCGCCAGATTACGCACCTCGCCCGCCACCACGGCAAAACCGCGGCCGTGCTCGCCGGCACGTGCTGCTTCGACGGCGGCATTCAATGCCAGCAAATTGGTCTGGAAAGCAATGCCGTCAATCAGGCCGATAATATCGCCGATCTTGGCCGAGGTTTCGCGAATACCCTCCATGGCGGCAATCGAGGCATCCATTGATTCCCTCGCCTGATGATTCAGCGTCATCGTCTCTTGGCTGAGCTGCGTCACACCCTGCAGCGCCTGCGTGTTCTGCTGTTGCAGCTTATTGATCACCTGCATGCTCGAGTTCACGTCCTCCAACGTAGCCGCCGCTTGCTGGGTACGGTTGGACAGGTCGTCCGAGGCCTGGGCCGACTCAGCCGCCGCCAATCTGACCATATGCGCCACCTTGCGGATCTGCATAATAATTGCGCTCAAATTGTCCAGCGAGACGTTGGTCGCCCCCTTCATGGCCGCCAGAGCACCACTCAACTCTTTTTCGACACGGAACTGGATGTCCCCCTGCGCCAGTCGGGCCATGACCTTCACCATATCCTCTATGGCGCCGTTCAGACTGCGCAACAAGACATTCACGTTGCTGGCGGTATAGAGATAAAACCCGTCCAATCCCTCGGTCGCCAGACTCAAATCGGTATGCCCCTTGGCCGCCAATTTGAGGGTGGTGTCGAGACGCTGTTCGATATTGCGCTGCTGCGTCATATCGCGCCACTCCGTCACCGTACCGATACGCTGCCCCTTCTCGTTGACTACCGGCTGGGCAACCAGACGCCATATCAATTCCTTCAAGTGCAACTCCTCGGACGAGAGCGAGTTCAAACCGCGCAAACGCGTTTTAAATGCCTCGGCATCCGGGTGTAGCGCCGTGAGGTCGCTGCCGAGCAGATGTGCCAGCGAAAAGGATGGATTCATGGCTTGCAATGTTGTTTCGTGCTGACACAGCAACGCCTCGAACGCCTGGTTGAGATAGATGATTTTGTCATCATTGTCTGCTACCAACATACAGGTGGAAGCACTGTCCAGTGCAGTCTTGAGACGGGTATTTTGAATCAGCTGTAAACGGTTATCCTCGTAACTGGCCCCCATTTGAATCTGCATGCGCTTCAAATCGGAAGCCAATTTACCTACCCATGTGCTGCCGTAAGTATCGACCTGACGGGTGAAATCGCCTTGCGAGGCGGCTTTTAACAATTCATCGAAGGTCTTCACCTGATTTTTCACGAAGACGTTGACGCGCAGCGCATATAACAAGACCACTGAAAGTACGACCGCCTGAATCATCCAGGGCACGGTAATGACATTGAGCGCATCCAGTATCCCGAACACACTCATCTGCACGATCAGGAACATCAGAATAAACAGCGGATTGATTTTGTTGGCCAGACAGAGACGCCGCTTCCAATCGACCACAAAACCGTTTTTAACCTTGACCTTGCCGGCATTCACCTGCTTGTAAAGTGCCTCGGCTGCCGCTTTTTGCGCGTCGCTAATGCGGCGGCGTACAGAGATATAACCCACCACTTCGCCGTTTTCCACCACCGGACTGACATTCGCTTCAACCCAGTAATGGTCCCCGTTCTTGCAACGGTTCTTGACTAAGTTGACCCAGGGCTTACCCTGTTTCAAAGTGGCCCACAAGTCGGCAAAAACCGCCTTAGGCACATCGGGATGGCGCAAAATATTATGCGGATGACCAATGAGTTCCTCACAGGTATAGCCGCTGATACGCATAAATTCTTCGTTAACTTCCGTTATGGTTCCGTACAGATCCGTCTTTGAAACAATCGTAATACCGGGTGCGACTTCGCGCTCTTGCCCCGTTAAAATCACACTCATAACCTACTTTCCCACAACTTCCATTCACTTAAAAACCCTACTGATAAGGCCTGCATTAAAACAATTCCGGCCAGCTTCCGCGCATTTACACTAAAATAATCCAGCCCTCGTCTGACAGGATGGTGTTTTGCCAGTGTTTTTCTTTATAGCCAAGGACTGAGTATTGTATACCACCAGGATTATGTTCACCGTAAATTTAGACCAGGCAGATGTCATGCCATAACGCTGGCGGATGCAACAATTACACAGGTTTATCTAAAAAAACAGCTATCATGAAGTTCCCCACGCCGTTAAACAAGTTAAAAAACCTCTCCGTTTTGAGTATTTTGGTAGGGTTGGCACTCGCCGTGACGCAGAGCGCCTGCACCTCACAGCCCGTCGAAACCAAAGCGCAAATGCTGGTATTCGGCACACTGGTGCAAATCACCACCTATACAGATACGCAAGCACAGGCGGAGAAAGCCATTCATGCGGTCGAAACACGCTTTCAGCAATTCCACCACGAATGGCATGCCTGGGAGAAAGGCGGCATTGTCAGCAAGATGAATCAGGCAATTCAGCAGCAGCAACCTATTCAGGTCGCCGACTCCGTCAAAAGCTTTATCCTTAAATCGCAACAACTGGCAAAACAGAGCGACTATCTGTTCGACCCGGGCATTGGCGCCTTGATTGCCTTATGGGGGTTTCACAGCCAACACTGGCAAGGCCCACCGCCTTCCGGGGAGCAGATTTCACACTGGCTCAAATCCCGCCCCTCGATTGCCGATCTCTATTTCAAAAACAATCTGCTCTATAGCCGCAATGCCGATGTCAGTCTCGATTTTGGCGGTAACGCCAAAGGTCTGGCTCTGGACATCGCGATTGACGAGTTACGTTCTGCGGGTATTGAGAATGCCGTCGTCAATATCGGTGGCGATATGCGCGTCATCGGCCACAAAAACCGCCGGGATGCCTGGGCTATCGGCATACAGGATCCGACCGACCCGCAACGAGCCCTGGCAGAGGTCGACCTGTCCGGAGATTTAAGCATTGTCACCTCCGGCACCTATCAACGCTACTTTGAGTGGCAAGGACACAGATTCAGCCATATTCTCAACCCCAATAGCGGATATCCGGCAAGCGGACTGGTCTCCGTCACCGTCATCCACGCGGATGCCACCACGGCGGATGCCGCGGCAACCGCCTTACTGATTGCCGGTCCGCAACACTGGCGCGAAACGGCCGAAAAAATGGGCATCCACGAGGTTCTGGTGATTGACGAAAACGGCCAAATCCAGCAAACAAAAGCCATGGAAAAACGCACCAAACTGCTATAATTTACCGCTATGAAAGAAATCCAATCCCTTGAACACCATTTCCTCATCGCCATGCCCAGTCTGGATGACAGCTGGTTCGAAAAAACCGTGATTTACATGGTCGAGGACAACGAATATGGTTCCATGGGGCTTGTTTTGAATTTACCCCACGAACTCAGCCTCTCCCAACTTTTAGAACACTTTGAGTTTCATGCCGAACAGGGGCTCGACTATCTGGAGAACACGGTTCTGATGGGAGGGCCGGTCGACATGGAACGCGGTTTTATTCTGCACACCCCGCCGGGCCAGTGGAAGAGCAGCATGCCGCTGCAGGACAATCTGGCGATGACGGTTTCCGAGGATCTTCTCCAGGCTTTTGCCGAGGGAACCGGCCCCGAAAAATTCAAGGTATGTTTGGGATTTGCCGGCTGGAAACCCGGTCAACTCGCCCAGGAAATCCAGGATAACAGCTGGCTGACCATTCCTTACAACCAGAGTCTGCTGTTCGACACCCCTATCGAAAGTACCTGGGAGGTGGCACTTGGCACCTTGGGAATCTCACCGGAGTTTTTAACCGCCGAGGCCGGCCATGCCTAAAAGTGTCCAGTCAGTTCAAGGTGTGGTTCTGGGGTTCGATTTCGGCTTAAAACGCATCGGCGTCGCCGTCGGCCAGACCATCACCCAAACGGCCGCGCCGGAAGCCATCGTCAACAGCAAGGACGGCAAACCCGACTGGGAGCATATCACCCGTCTGTTTGCAAAATGGCAGCCGGCGGCGATTGTCGTCGGTCTGCCGTTCCGCCTGGATGGCAGCGAACAGCCATTGACGCAACCGGCGCGCAAGTTCGGGCAGCGCCTCAGCGGACGCTACCACTGCCCGGTGTACTATATTGAAGAGCAACTCAGCTCGATTGAGGCTGAAAGCCGCCAGCTCAAGCGTCAGCACATTGATGACCATGCGGCCCAGATTATTTTACAGAACTGGCTGGAGCGCCAAACCATCGCTTCCGCCAACAATCCGGAAACCACTGAATGAGCCAACTGAATATCGATGTCAACGCCCTGATAGAACAGATGGGCAACACCCTGCGCACGATGCCGATTATGGACAGATCCCCCAGAATGATCGGCATCCGCACCGCCGGGGTCTGGGTGGCGCAACAATTGCACGACCAACTACAACTGCCTGATGCGCTCGGCGTCATCGACATCAACTTCTACCGTGACGACTTCTCCAAAGTGGGCATCAACCCGACCGTCATGCCCTCCGACATTCCCTGGGAAATAGAGGATCAGCATATTATTCTGGTCGACGACGTGCTCTACACCGGCCGCACCATCCGTGCCGCACTTAACGAGATTTTCGATTACGGCCGTCCCGCGTCGGTGACACTGGTGACATTGCTCGACCGTAAAGGCTGCCGCGAACTACCCTTCCAGGCCGATGTTATCGGCATGAGCATCGAATGCAACAAAACCTTAAAAGTATCCGGCCCCGACCCGCTGACCGTTTCTTTGACCGACCCTGAAGAGGACTCCGTATGAGCGCACGTTTAACCGCCCCCAACCTGCAACTCAACGAACTGGGTAAGATCAAGCACTTCTTGACCATTGAAGGCTTGAAGCAACATCATTTGCTGGAGATTCTCGACACGGCGGAATCCTTTATCAACCCCAAGACCAACGAGATCAAAAAGGTTCCAATCCTACGCGGCAAGACCATTATGAACCTGTTTTTCGAGCCGAGTACGCGCACACGCACCACCTTCGAAATCGCCGAAAAACGTCTCTCGGCCGATGTCGCCAGTTTGGATATTGCCACCTCGGCCACCAAAAAAGGTGAATCGCTGCTCGATACCCTGTGGAACCTGCAGGCCATGCAGGCCGACATGTTTGTGATCCGCCATGCGGAAAGCGGTGCGGCGCATTTCTTTGCAGAGCATGTCGCGCCGCACGTGCATGTCATGAACGCCGGCGACGGCCAGCACGCCCACCCGACCCAGGCGATGCTCGACATGTTCACCATCCGCAAGCACAAGGGGGATATTTTCGATCTCAAGGTGGCGATTGTCGGCGACGTGCTGCATTCGCGCGTGGTGCGCTCGCAGATTCAGGCGTTAAGCATTCTCGAGGCGCGCGAAATCCGCGTTATCGGCCCCAAGACGCTGATGCCGACCCACCCCGAAGCGATGGGCGTACACTACTATGACGACATCGAAGAAGGCTTGCGCGATGTGGATGTGATTATCATGGTGCGCCTGCAGAACGAACGCATGAAAAGCGCGCTGATTCCGAGCGAAAAAGAGTTCTTCAAACTCTTCGGACTGACACCCAAACGCCTGGCATTGGCCAAACCCGATGCCATCGTCATGCACCCCGGCCCGATCAACCGCGGGGTCGAAATCGACTCCGAAGTCGCCGACGGCCCGCAATCGGTCATTCTGCAGCAAGTCACTTACGGCATCGCCGTACGCATGGCGATCATGTCTATCATCATGAGTAACGCCGCACAACTGGCACAACATCAATCGGAACAAGCGGCGCTGGAGCTGGAGAACGAGGAGGAAGAGGCATGAGACTCGCCATCAACAACGGTCGCGTCATCGACCCCAGTCAGAATCTGGATGGAATCGCCAATATCTACGTGATCCGCGGGCGTATCGCAGCCATCGGCAACACCCCGCCGAAAGGGTTCAGCGCCGACCAGGAGATCGACGCCACCGGCAAATGGGTCTTACCCGGCCTGGTCGATTTACAAGCGCGCCTGGGCGATCCGGGCAGCAACTATGCCGGTAATATCGCCACCGAAACCAAAGCGGCCGTTTCCGGTGGTATTACCAGCCTATGCTGCCCGCCGGATACCTCGCCGGTCAACGACACCCAGGCGGTGACCGAGTTGATCCAACGCCGCGCGCGCCAAGCCGCCACCGCGTTTGTCATGCCCATCGGCGCTTTGACCCAAGGGCTGCAAGGCGAACTGCTCAGCGGCATGTACTCGCTGCAGCAGGCTGGCTGCGTTGCGCTCAGCCAGGCCAATCAGCCGATCCAGAATGCCTTGACGATGAAAAACGCGCTGGAATACGCCGTGTCCCACGACGTCGTGGTGATGCTGCGCTGCGAAGACCAAAGAATTAAAAACAAGGGTGTGGCTCATAGCGGCCCGGTCAGTTCCCGTCTTGGGTTGCCTGCCATTCCCCCCTCGGCGGAAACCACGGCCCTAGCACGCGACCTGATTCTGGTCGAAGAAGCCGGCATCCGCGCGCATTTTTCGCAACTCTCCTGCGCACGTTCGGTGGAGATGATTCGCGATGCCAAAAAGCGCGGCCTGCCGGTCACCTGCGATGTCGCCATCCATCAGCTGCATCTGACCGAAATGGACGTGCTGGGCTTTAACAGCCTCTTCCATGTCTCTCCGCCATTGCGCAGCCAGCAAGACAGAGAGGCGCTGCTACAGGGCTTGAAAGAAGGCATTATCGACGCGGTGGTCAGCGACCACACCCCGCTGGAAAAGGACGACAAAGCGCTGCCGTTCGGCGAAAGCCGTCCCGGCATCAGTGGCCTGGAAACCCTATTGCCGTTGCTGCTGAAACTGGTCTTTGAAAACGGTCTGGATTTAAGCACGGCGGTGCGCGCCGTGACGCAGAATCCGGCGGCGATTCTGCAACGCAATATCGGCAGCCTGGAAAGCGGCAATTCCGCCGACCTGTGCATTGTCGACCCGGAAGCGATCTGGACTCTGGAGAAAGAGCGCATGCTTTCCGAAGGCAAAAACTCGCCATTTGTCGGCTGGGAATTTGTCGGCAAGGTCGAACAGACCTATTTCCAAGGGCGTCCGGTCTACCGCGACAACCCGGTTTGAAACCGCCCAAACCGGTGCAGAACGCGTGGCGATGGAAACCCTGAACGTCAAACACCTCAGCCAGTCGCCGCAGGCCGGCGGCTTCTATGTGCTGAACATTGAACTGGAACAAGCCCCTGCCGGTTTGGCTTACCGCTACCTTCTGCCCGAAGCCGGCATAGAGGCGGGTTTGCTTCAGGCACAAGACACGCACCTGCAACTGCTCAGTCACACTCCGCTTGACAGCGCTTTGCTTGAGAAAGCGGCGGTAAAAACAGTTGAAGGGCAATCCGGCCAAATGCCAGAAAAAGCGTTTTCAGAAACTCAACAGGCCACCCTTTTGCTCGGAAGCGATTTGGGCATCGGCCCGCTGCTGTATGCCGCCCGCCGCCTATCAACCGCCCAGCAAACCTCCATTTTTGCACTGCTGCATGCCAGCGAAGCTTTTCCATTTGTCGTCAAACCCGCCAAGTTCATGGCAAGCGGTTTACCGCTGGAAGCGATTGGCGCCTGCCCTTTATTGGAGGATTGGAAAATCCCCAACCGCTTGAGCAGCGACTGGGGATTGCCGGGGTGTTATGAAGGAGGCATCCTGGCGCTGCTGACCCATTGGATTGAAAGCGGACAAAACGCCCAACCAACCAACTGGCGTATCTTCTCCTTTCTGCCTGCTACCATCAATCGCGAGTGTGAAAAGTTACTGCGCGACTATGACTGGATCAACCTCCACCCGTTTGATATGGACTAAGGCTTTAAG
>JACXUQ010000271.1 GCA_014763835.1 Thiotrichales bacterium | reverse complement strand
GTGCCGCCGGTAATAAACAGCTGAATTTCACGCGGCAGTTGGGGCACAAAGGCATTCATCATTATACTCAGAAACAGTTATGGGCGGCGCAATACCCCGGTGACAATCCCGAGGATTTCAATCTGTTCGTTTTTCAGAATGATCGGTTCCATCTCCGGATTGGCGGGCTGCAGACGCACGCCGCCTTTTTCGATATAGAACTTCTTCATGGTGACTTCTTCATTGTTAATGCGCACCACCACCGATTCGCCGTTTTCCGCCGACGAGCGGCGTTCGATAATGACAATGTCACCGTCCTGGATATTCTCATCCACCATCGAATTACCTTTAACGCGCAACGCAAAGGTCTCTTTTTTAACGTAGGCGGAAGGAATCGCCACCGTATCGTAATCCAACTCCATCTGAATCGGCTCGCCGGCCGAGGTCCAACCCAACAGCGGAATCTCGACCAGATCATCCTCCAACCACTCCAACATATCAGTTGGATGCAGTTGCAACTTTTGATTACGGGTGGGAATCAGATAAGCGACATTGGCCATAACACCTCCAAAGAAAATCTATGCGATTGCGGATAGCAATTAAGGTAGCACTTTTTTAAAGGGTTTCACAATCACTTTTTCATAAACGCCGGCCGCCAGATAAGGATCGGCATTGGCCCATTCCTGCGCCAACTCCAACGACTTGAACTCGGCGACAATCAAACTGCCGGTAAACCCGGCCTCACCCGGTTCGACCGAGTCGATCGCCGGATTGGGGCCCGCCAGTAGCAGACGGCCTGAATCCGCCAACGCCTTCAAACGGGCGATGTGCGCCGGACGCGCTTCGACACGCAATGGCAGACTGTTAGGTACATCAAATGCAAAAATCGAATACAGCATAATACTTCTACTCCCTCTAAGATTAACGGCGCTCTTGCGAAGAATTCTCTTTTTCCAACAGGTTGATCGGCAACTCTTCACCGCCATCGGCGAGCTTGGCTGCTTCCGCCTCGGAGTCGGACTCCTGCATATAGCGGCTGATATAGAAACCTTGTAAAACGATAAACACTAATGTCAGCCCCATCAGGCCGAAGAGTTTAAAATCCACCCAGATATCGGTGCTGTAGTTAAACGCCACGTACAGATTGAGTACACCTGCCAGCACAAAAAAGGCGATCCACATCATGCTCAAACGTGTCCAGATAATAGGCGGCAAATGCACCGCTTGGCCCATCATGCGCTCAATGATCGGCTTCTCGCCGATAAAATGACTCCCCAAAAAGACCAGCGCAAAGCCCCAGTTGACAATAGTCGGCTTCCACTTGATAAAGTTTTCGTCCTGCAACACCAATGTCAGACCACCCAGCACCAGAATCAGCACCAAAGTAATAACGTGCATCTTCTCTACACGCTTGTCTTTGGCATAAACATAGGCGACTTGTCCAATGGTCGCCACAATAATAACGGCGGTCGCTACATAGATGTCGTACATCTTGTAGGCAATAAAAAACAGAACAACAGGAAAAAGATCAAATAATAATTTCATATCAACGGGTTACAGGGTAAAAGTAGAAGTAGTCAGCACAAAACTCTTGCTCAATCACTCGACCAAGGTCTTTTGCGCGTATAATGAAGCCAAATTCTAGCGGTGTTTGCCTTGGATTGAAAGCAAATCCGGCAATTTAAGCCTTGTAACCAAAGTATCCCCATGAAAGTCGATTTCCATTGCCACACTCAGGCCTCCGATGGCGCCTTATCGCCCCGTGCTCTGATAGACCTGGCCAAACACTATAACGTAAGCCATTTGGCCATTACCGATCATGACACCACCCGCGGTTATGAGCAGGCGCTCGATTATGCTACCGAACAGGGTATACAACTTTTCAGCGGTGTGGAGGCCTCTTGCGAATGGGAAGGCCACAGCATTCATATTGTCGGCCTGGATTTCGATGTGAACAATCCTGCCTTGCAACAAGGACTGCAGCACATCCGTGACCTTCGCTGGCAACGCGCCAACGCGATTTTGGCAAAACTCCTCGAAAAGCCCAATTTCAACCATTTGAATCTGACAGAACTGTTACAGCAACAGGTAGGGCAAGGCGTGGTTGGCCGTGGCCATTTTGCACAGATACTCATCGAACAGCACTACGTTAAAAATTCACAACAAGCTTTTGATAAATACCTCAAAAAAGGGCGCATCGGCTACGTCAAAAGCCAGTGGCCTGCGCTTCAGCAGGTGGTTGAATGGATTACCGGTGCCGGTGGGATTGCCGTCATCGCCCATCCGGGAATTTACGGCTTTACCAGCCGCAAACTCAACCGCCTGATTGAAAGTTTCATTGAAGCCGGTGGACAAGGCATGGAAGTGGTCAATCAGCCTCGCCACAGCGCCGACATTACGGGCATGGCCGAACGCGCCAAACGTTATGGGCTACTCTCTTCACTGGGTTCCGATTTTCATCGCCCGGAACAGCACTGGCGCGGTCTGGGATGGCTGGCTCCGTTGCCGGCCCACTGCAAACCCGTCTGGCAGGC
>JACXUQ010000270.1 GCA_014763835.1 Thiotrichales bacterium | reverse complement strand
GAATAGATGTGATCGCCGCCCAATACCAGCACGTATTCGGGCGTATGGCGGCGCATAATATCCAGGTTCTGATAGAGCGCATCGGCTGTGCCTTGGTACCACTCTTTATCCACGCGCTGCTGCGCCGGCAACAGCTCCACAAACTCGCCGACCTCGTAGCGCATAAAGCTCCAGGCACGCTGGATATGGCGAATCAACGAATGTGACTTGTATTGCGTCAAAACGCCGATTTTGCGAATCCCCGAATTGACGCAATTGGAAAGCACAAAATCGACGATGCGATATTTTCCGCCAAAAGGAACCGCCGGTTTGGCACGCCAGCGCGTCAGGCCTTTTAAACGACTGCCTTCCCCGCCCGCCAATACCAGTGCCAACGTTTTACGCGTCAGCTCGGTGGCTGTCTTGGTTTCGCAATAATATTTCATGCTTTGTCTCCATCCCGCTGATTATTTTTTATGCTGCAACCGGCTTTATTTGGGCCTCACAATCAACCTCCAAACCCAGCCGACAATTTTCTATCTTGCCACTTTTTTACATCGTGAAAATGACTTATCCGCTAAAACCAACCCGATAATTGACGCAGCGCATGTTATGTTTGCGTCGAAATACGCTCCGTCATCCGCTGCAAATTAAACTGCATCGCCCCTCCTAAGCCCAGGTTCTCGTCCGTTACCAGAAACACCGGGCGGGATTCGACGATCCCCTGCATGCGCCCTTTCTCCAGATAGGCCTGTTTAAAACAGGGCTGCCGCATCCAATGCCGGATTTTAGTAGCGACCCCACCCGCCAAATAGACACCCTGCGGGGCGTTCCAAAAAAGTGCAGCCGCACCAACAAAAGCACCGTAAATGGTTACAAATTCTGTCATCGCTTTAATGGCTGTGGCATCCCCGCCATCCGCCAACTGCTGAATTTGCGCCGCACTCACCTGTTTGAAAACCTTATCCATAGGGTTCAACCGACATGCCGGCATCGATTCAGCAATATCTGCACCCACTTCGCTATTTTGCGAACTTTCCAGACGATTTTTTTGAAGCTTTTGTGACGCCGTCAGGCTATAGGTGGGGGGGCAATCAAAGCGGCTGAAAAACTCATACAAGGTTTCCAACCCGGGACCAGAGAGCACGCGTTCATAGGACACATGTTCAAAACGCTGCCACAGCCAGCGCAACAAACACTGCTGCGTCTCCGAAATGGGTGCAAAATCAAAATGCCCGCCTTCATGCGCCACGGGCAAAGCCTGAAGGCCGTCAAAAAACACCGGCGCTACCCCCAAACCGGTTCCCGCCCCCACCACCAGATAATGATTTTGAATTTCACAGGGCGAATATTGCACCGCTTCTACTGAAAGCGCTGCCGGCAACAGCGTCTCAACCGCGTTGGCCGACAGATTGCTGACCCCTAAAGCCGCCGCATGAAAGTCGTTGATGAAATGCACTTCGGAAAGCGAACAGGCCGCCTCCAGTTCATCGGCATCGACCATCCAGGGAAGATTAGTGAGTTGCACACGCCGCCCCATCACCGGACCGGGCAAGCCGAAACAGGCCGAAGCGATAGACTTGTGTAAAGGATTAAAAGAGAGAAGAAAGGTTTGGATAATCGCATCGAGCGATTCAAAATGCTGGCACAGAAAGCGCTGCTGGCCAATGATATGGATTTCGGCAGGCACATGGCCGTCGGCAGGTTGGTACTCAATTAGCTGTAAGAGCGCTTTGGTGCCCCCGATATCCCCTGCCAGCAATAACATAATCGCCTCCTACAGCTGTCTGCTTGCCTTTGAAGCCAGCCGCGGAAGGACGGACTGACTATGATTTCGTGCTATCGTCCGACTCTGCGGCATAAACCGAATCGAGCCCCTCGCACAGCAAATGGCTGATGACGCTGTGCGCCTCCTGTGCGCGTGCGGTTTCCAGCGTATCCACCTGAAAGCAGGCGTCGGCCAGTTCGGTCAACGGCCCCGCTGCAGCGCCGGTCATGGCCACACAGTAACAGCCGATGGCTTTGGCCGCTTCCACCGCCTTGACGACATTGGCACTTTTGCCGGAGGTAGAGAGTGCAATCAGTACATCCTCCGGCTTGGCCAGCCCCTCCACCTGCCGCGAAAACACCGTATCAAAGGTATAGTCATTGGAATGCGCGGTCAAAATCGACGTATCCGTAGTCAACGCCAAAGAAGCAATGGGGCGACGATTCTTGACATAACGCACCATCAATTCCGCCGCCATATGCTGCGCGTCGGCGGCACTGCCGCCGTTACCCAGCCAGATCACCTTGCCGCCGTTTTCAATAGCCTGAACAATGCGGGCCAACACCCTTTCGATTTTGTCGGCCTGAGCCATCACGGAGTCAATGGCACGCTGGTGTTCGGCAAGCGCATGGCTAAAATTAATTTTCATAAACGGCTGTTAAATACTTTTAGAGAGCTTTGCACGAGTGGGGCGCGAAATAAAAATGAGGAAAAAATTGGCTGGTTGAGGCGGAAAACGCAGCTAATAGCTCGCTATTAGCAAGTT